>DATACQ010000840.1:0-7588 GCA_036258955.1 Binatia bacterium | reverse complement strand
CAAAGGCACGAAAGATTTACCTGGAATTATGAGGAGCAAACATGATTGAAACCAAAGGACTGACCGGCGCACAAACAATGCTGCGCGTGCTTGGAAAAATGGGCGTGGAGAAAATTTTCGCGTCGCCCGGCTCGGAGTGGTCGCCGTTGTGGGAAGCGTTGGCGGAACCGGGCATCGAGGGTATGCCACAGTATTACAGCACGCGCCATGAGGAGGTCGCCGTCGGCATGGCTAGCGGTTACGCCAAATCGACGGGTAAGTTGCCCGCGGTAGTGATTCACACGACCGTCGGCGCCTTGCACGCAACGATGGGTATGCGCGGCGCGCTGCACGAGCAGGTGCCGATGGTTGTTTTTGCGGGCGAGTCGATAGGGTTTGGTGAAGACGAGGGGCCCGACGTGGGCGGGCAGTGGCAGGGGCACCTGGGCGATATGGGCGGCCCCGCGAAACTTGTGGATCACACGGTCAAGTGGAGTTTTGGCGTTAACACCAAATCAATTTTGCCGTCAACGATTCAACGCGCCTGCCGTTTGGCCATGGCGGGACCGCGGGGGCCAGTTTTCATTTCAGTGCCGATGGAATATCTCTTCGAGGAAATGACCAAGGACGTGCCTTCGGATCTCGGCAGCGCCCCCCTGGCAACCGCTGATCCCAAGGGCATCGAAGAACTGGCCGACCTGCTGGCGGGCGCTTCGCAGCCCGTGATTGTCGCGGAAGATTCCGGCAGGACATTAAAGTCAGTCGAATGCTTGGTCGAAATCGCCGAACTGCTCGGCTGTCCGGTAGTTGAAACCCGCAGCACTGGCGCTATCAATTTTCCGCGCACTCACCCCTTGCATAGCGGCTATGATCCCAAGGAAGGCGTTCAGGGCGCCGATGTGATCTTACTGCTGGCCGTGATTGCGCCGTGGCATCCTGCTTCGATCACCCCAGCGGCAGGGGCCAAAGTGGCGATGCTTGACGAAAATCCCTTGCGACCCGAAATTCCGTATTACGGCTATCAATCCGATCTTTGCCTCACCGGTGAGATCGAGAGCTCGCTGGAGCGCTTGCTGGCTGCGCTCAAAAAACGGGTCTCCAAAGGCGATGCCTCGCGGGCGCGCCGCGCCGAAGATTTGAAAGCAAAAAACGACGCCCGTCGCAAGAAATGGCGCGAAGATGCCATGGCGCTGGGGAATCAAAAACCAATGGACACGCGTTGGGTGGCGCATGAGCTTAGCCAGGTGCTGCCCGCCGACGCCATGGTCGTTGAAGAAACCATCACGCACCGACTCGCGATACATCGTTACCTCGACGGATTGAAACCCGGATCCTTTTTTGCAGGCTGCATCGGTGGTTTGGGGACAGGCCTCTCGACGGCTCTCGGCGTCAAAGCGGCCAATCCCAAACGTCCCGTAATATGTCTCATCGGCGACGGTTCCTTCAGTTACGATCCCGCGCCGGCCGCATACGGCGCCGCGCAGGAGCATAATCTGCCCTTCTTGACGGTCATGTTTAATAATCAAGGCTATCTATCGCAGAAGTCCGGTATCCCCAGATATTATCCCGGCGGTTGGGCGGTGAAGAGCAACAATTTTTCGGGACTGCACATCGCGCCATGCCCGGAGTATGCGCAACTTATAAAAGCGTTCGACGGCTACGGCGAGAAAGTCGAAGAGCCGTCGGAAGTTCGTAAGGCGATCGAGCGCGGTTTGCGCGCCGTTGCCGGTGGTCAGTCGGCACTCATAGACGTGCGCCTGAAGCCGGTGGCGGAAATTACCGAGCGCGGCGAGTGATAGAAATGTGAAGTTCAAGTGCGACTTCGCGCATCCTGAGCTTCGAAGGATCTCGGGCACAGGACAGATCCTTCACTGCGTTCAGGACAAGGTTTGAACTCTTGAACCAGAAACTCGATGGCAACTTCCTTCCACGATCAACTAGTTGCCGCCCGCGACAACAAGCACAGTAAAAATCATCCGTTCTTCGAGCTGTGGGCGGCCGGTAAACTGACCAAGGAACAGACGGCTTTCTACTGCGCGCAGCACTACCACTACGTTACCGAATTTTTGAACTGGTTGGCGTATGAGGGTTCGCAAATCCCCAAGCGCGACGTCAAAGTTTATTTGTTTGAAAATCTCGGTGATGAAGAGAATCCTGAGGACCGCCATCTGGATATGCTCAAGGATTATGTCGCCGCCTGTGGCGTCGATCGCGACAGCGTGGAAACATCCATTGTTCTTCCGGGTACGGATGCGCTCCAGTGCTGGGGCTGGCGCATGGTATACCAGCAGCCCTGGCCGGCCGCTTTGGCCGGCATGCTTATCGGCTTGGAATCGCAGTTCCTTGGCATCTGCCAGAAACTGGTTCCTGCGCTGCATCAGCATTACGGTCATAAACCCCACGCGCGTGAAATTCGCTTCTTCGAAGAACACGTTTATGCTGACGAGGTGCACGGTTCGAAGGGTTTTGAGATCGTGGAGAAGTACTGCGCCGCGCCTGAGTTGCAGAAGCTTGCGCTCAAAATGGTCGAAGAGGCTACGATGCGGCGTTGGCGTTATATGAACAGCATCTACTGGTACGTCTTGCACGGCAAAGCGGACGATACACCATCGCTGGCCGATTAGCGGGTTTTGCTTTTGTTCCCTCTTCTGGTGATCCGTTCGCCCTGGGCTTTGCCTGTCCTGAGCATAGTCGAAAGGTCGAGGGGCTCCTAAGGGTTTTCACAAAGGCTGGCGCTCGGCAGCACATCAGCGCGATTACTTGCTTTGCATACCATCCTGGGAAGGAGCAGGGCGCGGAAAAGATTTGCCGCTTACGTTAGGTCGTATTCTAAGGAACACCGAAGATGAAAGTTCGAATCGACGGCGGCGTCGTCGTGGGTTGGTCGGGAAGCAGTCATGAGATCATTCCTAACGGCTCGGTTCTCATCGAGGGCAACGAAATACGCTCCATTGGGACGGACCGTTCGCAACCTGCGGATCGCGTGATCGATGCCGCGGGGAAGATCGTGTGCCCCGGGTTTATCAATTTGCACGTTCACTCACAGCTGAACGTTGGTGATTACCTGTTGAGCGACGTCACCAAAAAAGACTATCTCGCGGCGAACTGGTTCGTATTTGGCGCGCCATTAAAGGAAAAAGTGGAAACTCCTCCCGCGGCCGCAGTCGCGATGGGGAGAAGATACGCGTTGTATAGCGCGCTCAGGAACGGCGCGACCACCGTTTTGGACCCTGGCGGCGGCCCGGGCGCCATGGACGACTACGTCGCCATCGTTGGCCAGACCGGCGGCAGGGTTTATTTCAGCCCGCCCTATCGGAGTCACGACATTTTCACCGATGCGGCGGGGCGGCATTACTACGAAGAACGCGAGGATAAGGGCAGGCCAGGTTTAAAGCGTGCGTTTGATTTCATTAAGCAATTTCACGGCGCGCATAACGGCCGTCTGCAAGGTATTTTGAACCCGGCGCAAGCGGAGACCTGCGAGCCGTCGTTGTTGCGGGAATCTGCAGCTGCCGCAAAAGAGCTGGACGTGCCGATCCATGTCCATGCCGGCGGTAACTTCCGCGAGTTCCTGCAGATCCTGAACACCCACCGTAAACCGGTGGTGGAGTATCTTGCGGATGCGGGAATACTCGGCCCACGCACCACCATCGGCCACATGGCGATCACCGGCGGTCACTCGCGAGTAGATTATCCACGCGGCAATGAGTTGAAGCTCCTCGCCGAGTCTGGCAGCACGGTCGGCCATTGCCCGCACAAGTGCGCCAAGATGGCGTTCGCGATGGAATCGTTCGATCAGTATCGCGTTGCGGGCGTCAACATTGGCTTGGGGACCGATACTTATCCCCTCGATATCGTCGCGGAGATGCGTTACGCATCATTAATTTCGCGCTTGGTGGATCGTAACGCTTCCGGCGCGCGTCCCGCTGACGTGTTCAACGCCGCGACCATCGGCGGCGCCAAGGCGCTTGGGCGCAGCGATCTCGGCAGGCTTACTCCCGGCAGCAAGGCTGACTTAGTTATCATCAACCTGCGCACTACGCGTTACGGCCCGGTTCGTGATCCGATCAACGCGCTGGTGGAGTATGGCTCCGGCGCCGACGTGGAAACGGTCATTGTCGATGGCGAGGTCGTGGTGGAAAACGGGAGATCGACGCGCCTCGACGATGATGAGCTGTTCGCCCAGGCCGAAGCTGGCGCCAAGCGCGCCTGGGACAACTGGGCGGCGCGGGACTGGAACGCGCGCAGTGTCGAACAGATCATCCCGCCGGCGTTTCCGACGCGCAAGAGCTGAGATGGTCCTCACAGAGGCATTACGATTTCACGTGTGGGCATCCTAGCGAATGGAATTAAGGCTGTTCTGCTCGACCGGAGCTGGCTGAACAAGAGGCTGGCAAAACAGAAAGAGAGGGAAGTTATGGCGATCGACGGCATGAAGGTGATCGACCTCGATAGTCACCTCGTAGGTGATCTGGAAAACTGGGGCCAGACGATTGAAGCCAAGTACAAAGAGTTTCTGCCGCGCAGGTTGCCGACCCGCGACAATGAACGGCGCAAGACTCTGGTCGGCAACCAAATCATGATCGGTTCGGAGCTTGGCCGGCACAAAGCGGACAAACTTGAATGGGTCAAGCCGGAAGACCTGACGCCCCAAGGGCGCGTGCGTAATATGGATCTCGATGGCATTGATGTCGCCGTGCTTTCGCCCAATTCGCCGGCTCTGGATATTCTTTGGTTTGTCGATGATCCGGAACTCGCCGCGGCGTATGCGCGGGCGCAGAACGACTACATGAACTGGTACGCCTCGCAGCAGCCCGGACGGTTGATGTGGGCCGGCGTCATTCCGCTGCAAGATTCCGGGGAGGCGATCAAGGAGCTGCACCGCTCGCGCGAGCTGGGCAGCAAGGCGTTGAACGTGAAGGCGACACCGCTTCCGGGCAAAGAATGGTGGGACCCGCACTTTGATCCGATCTTCGATGAGCTGGAAAAGACCAACACCCCGATCATTTTTCACGACACTAAGACCGGCTCCATGGGCCAAGAGAGATTCGCGGAGAACTTTTTTTTCTCTCATATGGTTGGCCGCACTATTGAAAGCATGATTTGCTTGATGGTCTATCTTTGCGGGGGGGTTATGGAAAAACACCCCAAGCTGAAGATTATCTGCCTTGAAACCGGCGCATCGCAAATGCCGTGGTGGATTTCGCGCATGGATGAGCACTTTGAAAAGCTGCCGCATCTCGTCCCTTGGCAGAAACGCAAGCCCAGCGAGATTTTCAACGAGAGCGTCTACGTTGGTTGCGAACCCTTCGAAGACGGTCTGTTCGAATGGGCTGTGGAATATCTCGGCGGCAAGCGGCTTGTCTTAGCCACCGATTCGCCGCATTGGGACTCCTCGCAGCCGGGGCAGGTTACAGGACCGGTGGCGAATAGCACAAAAATCTCAAAAGAAAACAAGAAAAAGGTTTTGGGCGAAAACGCGATGAATTTGCTCGGGTTGGGGCTTTGAACAGAGCCGAAGGCGACGGGCTTGAACTCAAATCAACAGGAAGGCGATACCACGAGCGTGCGACTTTGCGCTCGCTTACAGAGGATGATAAGCCCTCTTGGCTCATGTTGGGCATGACTGGCGCGAAATCCATGAGCACGTCTCTTGGGACCGCGGTCAGTAGATTTCCGGCTTCGGCTCGCACCCATGTAGGGACAGGTCACGACCTATCCCTACGCATCCTGCGGGCTTCTTCGATTTTAACCAGAGGGCAGGAACGGGAACCTCGAAATAACCGTTTCATGTCGGCCTAAGAGGCCCACGTTCCATCTAGTTTAGGCGCCAAGGTGGTTTATGACTCTCTTCTTCCATTCCGACGACGTCGATCATTTGATCTCAATGCAAGAGGCGGTGAGCATCACGCAGAGCGCGCTGAGCGACATCTCGCTCCGGACCGGCGTCAACGCGCCTCGGAAAAGGCTCAACCTGCATCGCACCACAGGTGAATACCCCTATGACACGGTGCTGAATGTCTATGCAGGGGGATCCGGGAGCTACGGCGCCATTGGCGCGCAGGTGGCGTTGCATCGCAAGGCGATCGAAGGAACGGTGCAAAAAAGACCGCCTTACAATCCCGATCAGACGGAGCTCGCGTTGATTTACGACGCCGACAACGGCTCGCTTTTGGCCATTATGGCGCATCGCCCGAGGGACGCTCATGCGGTTGCGGATCTCCGCACTCCGGCCACGAGTTTGGCCGGGATTGATCATTTCGCTCGCGTTGATGCCAGGCGGGTTGGCATCTACGGCTCGGGCCATCAGGCTTACTCGACTTTTTTCGGGCTGGCCCAACTAAGAAAAGTTGAGGCGGCGAAAGTCTACAGCCCCACCCGTTCGCACCGGGAGTCTTACGCCAAGAAAATGAGCGAGTTGACCGGCGTTCCGGTTGAGCCGGTGGATGCCCCGCGCCTCGCAGCGAAAGACGTCGATATTATTTTGTGTATGACCAACACCAACGTTCCGGTGATCGATGGCTCCTGGCTCGAGGAGGGGCAGTACATTATTTCCGTCATTGGCAGCAACATCGAATTGGTCAAAAGCGGTAACATCGCTGCGCCGCGCAGGGAAATCGACGACGATACTTTGAGACGGTGCAGCTTCATCGTGGCACTTTCCAAGGAACAGGCAATCGATTCGCAGCAGGGCGATCTTTACTGGCCGGTGCAGAATGGAGTGATTACTTGGGAGAAGGTCGTGAACATCGCGGATGTTCTTACCGGAAAGGTGAAAGGGCGAACCGACGACCGCCAGATCATTCTCTACAAGAACCAGGGTGGTCAGGGCGTTGTGGACATCGCACTGGCCAAGCGATGTTACGACCTCGCGCGCCAGAACGGCAAAGGCGTCGAGATGAACATCCGTGCGCGCGAGAACTGGTGGGTTCAAGGCGGCCGAGCGCCGATTTGGTAGACAGGGACGAGAGTGGAAAACAGGAGCGGAGAGCGGTAACCCCTAAAAACTGATCTTTAAATGCGATCTCCGACCGGTGGCTTCTGAACTCGAAAACCAACATTTCACCGCTCGTTCCGGACGCGGAACTGACCCACGTGGGCCTGGGACGCCCTGCGAAGAGCTGATGCGGCGCTACTGGCAGCCGGTTTGTTTGTCTGCGGATCTAGAAGACCTGCCGAAGCGCGTGCGCATTCTCGGCGAGAAGCGATCCGCGTGGTGAAGGGGTCACGGATGCACATCTTGTGTGAACCACTCCGACGGGACTTCGCGGCCAAGCCCCTTCGCTTTGGCCGCGTCGTACACTTTCTTGCCCACCGCGGCAAACTGCGCGCCCATCCCGATATTATTGACGAAACCGGTGATTTGCTCGTCGTCCTCGCGCCCTTTGATTCGACCGCAGATCAATTCGGGCAAAGTGGGCAGTGACTTCCAATCGATGCCGCGTTCCGTCGGGTGATCACGCAGAGAGAAATCGTCGCGTTCGAAGTGCGCGAGGGCCGACGAGGTGACGTTGTTTTCCGTGGCATGGGTGTGCAAAACCAGCGGCCGGCAGGTCATAAGCGCTTCGGCGTCGAATTCATCGCGCTGCATCGCGCTGATGTGCAGGCC
>DATACQ010000839.1:0-5134 GCA_036258955.1 Binatia bacterium | reverse complement strand
CAAAACGTTTTCAGCACGTTCGGTGAATAAGTTACGTGGAACGCAGGGGGTTCCGGTATGGCAACGAAATTATTACGAGCATATTGTCCGTGTTGAAAAGGAACTGGACCGCATTCGCGAATACATCGTCAACAACCCCACACAGTGGGAATGGGATCGCGAAAACCCTGAACGAGTAACGAATTCAGCGCCGCAATATTCCGAAGCATGGAAAGTGTAGGGCGCGTTTGCCGCCTCCCGACTGGCTGTCTACGGCAGCTTGTAATGAAAGCATTGACAGCCGGTGCTGACTGGGCATAGGAATACACACATTCACGTTGAGGAGACAACCCACATGATGCTGGGCGGACATGCAGTGGCGCAATGCCTGCGCAACGAAGGAGTAAAGCATATCTTCAGCGTTCCCGGCGAAAGCTACATCGCCATTGTCGATGGCTTGTGGAACATTCCCGAAATCAAGCTGATCACCAATCGTCAGGAAGGTTGCGCGGCGTTCATGGCGGAAGGCTATGCAAAATCAACACGCACGGTGGGGGTCTGCATTGTCACCCGTGGACCCGGCGCGACGAACGCGAGTATTGCGGTTCACAGCGCCAAGTATGATTCCGTTCCGTTGGTGCTGCTCGTGGGACAAGTCGGACGCGGCGCACGCGGGCGCGAGGCCGGCCAGGAGATCGACTACGGCCAATTCTTTGGCAGCATTGCCAAGTGGGTCATCGAAATCAATGACGCTAGACACATCCCGCGGGTCATGACCCGCGCGTTTCATATCGCGCGTAGCGGACGCCCTGGCCCCGTGATCGTTTCTTTGCCCCGTGACGTGACCGAGGAGAAGGCTGATATCCCCAAGATCAGTCCCTATCCTACCGCGCAACCCGCACCTGATGCCAAGCTGATCGAAGAGATGATCGGCCGGATTAACGCCGCCAAGAAGCCAATACTTTTGGTTGGGTCGGGCACGCAGTATGCCGGAGCGTGGCAGGAGCTAATCGATTTTTCCGAGAAGTTTCACATTCCCGTGCTGACGTCGTACAAACGCCAGGATGCGTTTCCCAACAGCCACCCCAACTATATCGGCAATCTATCAAGCTCCAACAAACCTCTACGCGATTTGGCGGCCAACGATGCGGACCTGGTTGTCGTACTCGGTTGCCGTTTGAACCAGCAGACGACCGGCGGTTTTTCCTTCCCGAGAATAGGCCAGGCATTTATCCAGATCGATACCGATGGGCAAAACATCGGTCAA
This sequence comes from Binatia bacterium, assembly GCA_036258955.1. Lineage (GTDB taxonomy): Bacteria > Desulfobacterota > Binatia > UBA9968 > UBA9968 > DATACQ01. The sequence goes on along the minus strand of DATACQ010000839.1, from coordinate 3,888 downwards.
AACGCGCGGCCCGAAGTGGCTATCGTGGCCGATGCCAAGCGAGCCCTTCAAGAAGCGCTTAAGCACCCGAGTTCCCGGCCCAATGAGAGCCGCGCTTCATGGATCGCGGAATATCACGCCGCGCAGAAGCGGTACTGCGTGCCGGCCGAACGACCTACACGCCGCGTCTCAATGGAGCGCGTCATGGCCGACATTAAGGCGATACAGCCGGCTGATGCCATAACGACGACCGATGCGGGCAGCTTCGGTCAGTGGCCGCAGCGTTTTTTGGAGTTCGAGCATCCCAACACTTACATTTCGCCCACGTTGGGCTGCATGGGTCCCGGAGTCCCGTCGGCCGTTGCGGCCAAGCTTGCGCATCCCGATCGCCTCGTCGTTGCGCACGTCGGCGACGGCGGCTTTCTCATGACCGGGCAGGAGCTGGCGACCGCGAAGCAATACGGTGCCAAGATCGTTACGATCGTCTATAACAACAGCGGCTACAACTCGATTCGCATGCATCAAGAAGCGATGTTTCCCGGTCATTCGTATGGTATGGAGCTGGAGAATCCCGATCTGGCTTCGCTCGGCGCGGCTTATGGTGCCTTGGGATTGAAGGTGGCGCGCGATCAAGAATTTCTGCCCGCCTTCAAGCAAGCTCTAAGCGCCGATCGTTCCGCGCTCATTGAGGTTATGACGGACTACGAATACGTGACGCCGACGGCGACACTATCGGAGATTTCCGGGAAGACGCTGCAGGGCGAGTAGCCCGGCAGTACTGAGGAGGGGAGAGGAAGATAAGAGATTGATTGGCGTTGATATGCGGGAGATGAAGATGAATCTCACGTTTCGTGCCACGATCTTGCTAATACTTTCGGTGTCGAACTGGCTCACCACCCAGGCCGATGCGCAGCAGGAGGATTTGATAGCCAAAGCTCAAAAGGAGCGGGCGCTAGTCGTCACAGGCACTGCGTTAGCCGCGCAAGGCGAACGTTACTTGAAGGCATTCAAAGAGCGCTATCCATTCCTCAACACCACGTATTCTCGCGCCAGCGGCGAGAGTCTCACCAGCAAGCTTCTCGCCGAGGCGTCCGCAGGCCAACTAGGCGTCGATATCATCCTCATTAACAATTACACGCATCGTATTTTCATGAAACGGAATATTATCGTTCCCTACGTTACATCGGCGACAAAAACCTTTCCCGCGGGTCTGGCCGACCCCAACGGCTACTGGATCGGCTTCTACATCGTCCCTTACGCCATCGAATACAACACACGGATGGTGGACAAGAATGAAATTCCCAAAACCTATGACGATCTGCTCCATCCGCGGTGGAAGGGGAGAATGTCATTGGAGCAGGAAGAGTATCTCGTGACCCAAGCCCACGTTGCGTACCTCGGGAAGGAAAAGGCGCTAGATTACTTCCGCAAGCTGGCCCAGCAAAATCTTCGGCTGGTGAAGGGACACAGCCAGCAAACGGTGCTGCTTAGCGCCGGCGAGTTTGCTGTGAATATATACAACGACATCGCGCGCACCGAAGAGTACAGAAGGAAGGGCGCGCCGGTGGCCTGGGTAGACGCCGAGCCTCATGTCACGGTGGTGGTGGCCGCGGCGATGACGCGCACGGGGCGCAACCCAAACGCCGCCAAGCTTTTCTTGGATTTTGTCGCATCGGAAGCAGGGCAGAAGGAGGTGCTGGCGATGGAAAAGCCACCCGCATTGCCGAAGTACCGGCAAGAATTTCTTAAAGGCGTCAGGCTGTTTCCAGCGGATTGGTCGTTGTCGGACAGTTTTGAAGAGCACAATAAACTTTTTCGTGAGATTTTTTGGCAAAACAAATAGCAGCACGCATTCAGGAGGTTGGACGAAGCAGGCGGCAAGGCTATATGGATCGCGGGGCTCCAGTGTTCTCCAGTCTGTCAGAAGCTAGTCCCGCTAGAAGAAAGGGAGGTTGGCCAATGAACATAGGGTTTATCATCGTCTCACTTCTTTTGCTTTTGCCGTCACTGGGCTGGACGCAGGCCCGAAAGCCTTCGTCGATCGAGGAACTAGCTGCATACATGGGCGCCGATCGAGAACAGCTGCTTTATGCAGGAGCCAAGAATGAAGGCAAGGTAGTGTGGTACACCTCTCTCGCAGGCGGTTCTTACAAGGCGCTGGCGAGCGCGTTTGAAAAAAAATATCCCGGGGTGACGGTGGAAGCCTTCCGCGCTTCAGGCAGCGATTTAACCCTAAAGTTGGAAGAAGAGACCAGAGCGGGCCGCAACATTGCGGACGCGATCGAAACGACAGAAGGCAACCTGATGTTCATGCGGGATGGAAAACTGCTCCGGCCCTACAACTCTCCACATCTCGTAAAATACCCCGATGATGCCAAAGAGCCGGCGCAGAAAGGACGCTACTACTGGGCGCTCGCCAGAGAATCGTACATAGGATTCACGTACAATAAAAATCTTGTTCCGAAAGGATTCTCACCAAAAGGTTTTGACGCCCTGCTAACTCCCGAGCTAAAGGGGAAGATGGGCATCAGCGTAGGTGAGACCAGCGGGAAAATCATCGGTGCGATGATCCGAAGCAAAAGCGAAGAGTTCGTCAAAAGGCTCAAAGGGCAGGAAATCAAACTTTATTCCATCGATGCGCCGGCTCTCGTTCACGTGATCGCCTCTGGTGAAATTGTTGCATCGCCGGCGATTTTTCAAACCCATACGTTGCTCGCGGCATCAAAGGGGGCGCCGGTCGAATGGGCGCCCATGGAGGTGGTGCCAACGAACGTAGGCAGCGCCGCGATCGCGTTGAATCCGCCGCACCCACACGGCGCGCTGCTTATGGCGGATTTCTTGTTGAGCCCTGACGGTCAATCGATATTGGAAAAATTTTACTATGGCAGCGCCACTAAGGACCAGGGATTCAAGAAATGGCGCCCGGAACACGGGTTGTCGGCGGAGCAGCACGAGAAAAACCTGCTTCGTTGGGAAAAACTGCTCAAGGAAATAACGCGCAGGTGAAGGAAGAGAATGGACTAGTGGAGTAGCGGAATATTGGAGCGTTGGTCTAATGCATGGCTCCATTAGTCCACCACTGCGCTACTCCGGGCCTTGTACGTTGGGGAGAAATCATGGTCAACGGTATGCGTATTATCGACGCTGACGGGCACGTGCAAGAACGCGATGCTCCTTGGCAGGAGCTCCTGGAGTCCTCTTATAGAAAGTATGCACCGACCATGGTTAAGGGGCCCGACGGCCGTGATCAGTTGCTTCTAGAGGGAAAGATTTGGGCCAAGCCGTCGGGCGTCGGCCTAGGTATCGGCAGCGCGCCTTATAGCCGCCGGCCGCAGAAAACTACCGGTATGTTCGATCCGGTTCAGCGCCTGCGTGATATGGATTTAGAAGGGATCGATACCGCAGTGAATTTCGGCACGACGGTTTTTCTGAGCCTTCCTTTTCTCGAGAACCATGATCTTGCGTGCGCCATTGCTCGCGCCTACAACACCTGGCTTTCGGAGTACTGCAAAACCGATCCCGGCCGCTTGAAAGGCGTGGCGCTGGTGGCGATGCAAGAACCGCAGGAGGCGGTGAAGGAGCTGGAACGCTGCGTCAAAGAATTGGGCTTTGTCGCGGTGGCCACTTCGGCCCATTCCGCGGGACGCAATCTCGACCATCCTGATTTCTACCCGTTTTACGCCAAGGCGGAAGAGCTCCGAGTTCCGGTGTGTGTTCATGTGGGCTCTGGCAGGCCGGCGGCGGCCGCCGATCGCTTTGATAATGCGTTCTTCGTACATGCCACGACACATGCTTTCGAGCAGATGATCGGCGTCATGTGCATCGTTGGCGGCGGTATTCTCGAGCGCTATCCGAAGTTGAAAGTAGCGTTTCTCGAAGCCGGCGCCGGTTGGGTGCCGTTCATGATGG
>DATACQ010000838.1:0-3145 GCA_036258955.1 Binatia bacterium | reverse complement strand
GCTTCGAAACCGCCTGCCGAGGCCCCGACACCGACGGTAGGAAACGGACTGTGACCATCCTCCTCGTCGATGGAAGCCTTGGCGTGATCAGGCAGAACTGAAACGTCGCCTGATCCGGGAGTGTTACCGGACGCCATCACTTAGCGCGCAGAAACTAGCCAACGGATGATTTCGATGTTTCGCCAACATTTACCGTAGCTAATTGAACCATGCGATGTCAACGTAAGTGGCAGCGTCAAGCACGACTGCCAAAGCGCAGGCCGTTCCAGGATCTGCTCGTTCCTCGCTGTCCGGCGGTTTCCTGCCAGTACGGCCTCTATGTCTCTTATGTTAAGTCCGGAGATGGTTTGTTGTTGTCAGGTCCAGAGATGGTTTGTTGTCCTGGGCCGCTCGTCCCACGAGCGGGAAAACAGCACCCGTGCGGAAAAAACCGCTGGAATGAAGATTAGTTGGCGGGCAAATTGCTCTTCAAATAGTGTATCCCGACGAGATCGTTTCTTTATGGGCCCGATATTCGAAAATCAGGCGACTACCGTCTACAAAGATCACACGATTACCCTCCAGGTAAGCCTCTCTCCAGACCTCAAGAGATTTGTCCCGATGGAGCGATCAGGTGGAAAACGGATGGCAAACTCATTGTCTATTTCCTCCGGTCCAACAAAGAATGCTCCACCGGAGACGACGCAAACAGCATGGCGTTGGAAGAGGCGAAACTGTGGGTCGATCAGCGTGCAATTAATCGCCAGCTCTAGGGCCGCCCGTGCTGAGCATTTCAGGAATCTGGGTAGGGACAGGTCGCGACCTGTGCCTACAAAGCTTTCGCCAATCATGGGATGATAGCAGCCGAAAGTCTTTCCTGATTTCAGCTCACTCTAAAGGTTTCAGATCCTGCAATAACGTCGGCAGCAGCTCTGACACGGTGGGATGAATGTGCATTGCTCGGCTTATTGTCGTGTAGGGGGCTTGGCGTACATCACATCAAGCAACGTGTGAATCACTTCATCGCCGGTGACGCCGAGGATTGATGCGCCGAGAATTTCTTTTGTTTGCGCATCGACGATCACCTTCATAAATCCTTGCGTCTCCCCTTTCACCTGGCGCGCGCCACCCGGTCGATGCTTCGCGTGCCAACCAACGCTTTGCGCCCGGAGGCCTTCACTTGCGCTTTGGTCATGCCGGCTCTTCCGAGCGGCGGATCGGTGAACAGCGCGTACGTCATCATGCGATCGGCAACCTTGCCTGTTATCGAGCAGATTCGCTGCGACAATTCATAGTCGTTATATAAGTGTGGGTGAACGCGCCCTTGCCGTTGCAGTCGCCCAGCGCCCCCCGAAATGATTGTGTCAGCGAGGCTAACACCGCCGAACAGGTGGTCAAACGGACATTAGCCATCAACCCTTCGTACGAAGCTCAAGATCACTCAAGCGAAAGTGGTCTCCTCGAGCGAAAACTCCCCTTACCTATTTGCTAAGTAGCTTATCGCTGACCGTTGAATAGCTATTTCACCTACAATCCTACGTTCAATTCGTGAATCCACCTACTCGGGTAATAAAACGGAGGGCCAAAGAGCAGAGGAGCGGAGCACAAAGAGCAGCTCAAGGCGCAGAGCGTGAGGCGTAAGATCTGAACGGCCACGCTATTGCGCGTTCAAGAGTGAGCGCTTGGCAGTTGGCCTTAACTCGTGCGCAATTGGCCCGACAATTGCTCCTGGCTGTGTCCGTGCAAAAAGGTGGACAGGAGGAAGTCAAAATGAGCAGCAAGCCTTTTAATCATGCTCGGACGGAAGAAATAGTCGAGAACGTTTTCCAGCCCGATGTGCTGGCTTCCCACGAATATATTGAAAATCATCGCCGTAAGACTCACCTCGAACCCGAAAAAAATCTGATGTTCGCGATCCTGGAGGACGCGGTGCGTTGTTACCGAGCCTATGCGTTTTCTAAGTCGGTGCCTTTGAAACGCCTTTATACCGACGCTGAGAAATGGATGTGGAAAAACGATTGGGAATGGTCTTTTTCCTTTAGAAACATCTGTGAAGTTCTGGGTGTGGACCCCTTTTGTTTGAGAAGAGGTCTGCTCCGCTGGAAAGAAGCGCAGACTGGAACCGAGAGTAAGCCCAAGTCCAGGATGTGTGTCTCCCGCCGTCGTGCCGCGTAGCGCAAGGAGTGAAGCGCGCCGGAGCCTTACGCTCTGCGCGATGCGCTTCGCGCTCTGCAGCTTCAATTCCATTCCCTTCCTCAGAGATCCTCCCCCGCGTTAGCGGGGGAGGACGCCCGCCGTCTTGAACTAGATGAGATTAAGCCGTAGCGAGAGGTCGCGACCTGTTCCATACAGGATCGGGTGTACGCGGCATCCGAGCTGATCGGTGACGCTAAATCGCTTGACACCCAAGCCGCGTTTAGAGTAGCTATCGGCCATCAGTTTAGTTACTAGCCGTCGGCTGCTACGGCTGACCGCCTCGCTCCGCCGATGGCTTCGAGCGAGTGTGGTGTACCAGAGGTTCGTTTAAAAAGTCTGAACATGGCGACGGCTGAAGTCGCACCCAAATCCCCCTCGCTCCCCCTTTCAAAGAGGAATTTTCGGCGCATTGCTTTTAACTCGCTTCGGAAAAGAGGCGAAGGGGAGATTTTGAGGGAGCGGGACTTATGTGATGAACTTTAGTTACAGCCGTAGTAGCTCATAGCTAATGCGAGGAGACAATCATGCAAATCGTAACGATCTACCAAGGCGCCTCGGGGAGCGGCGAAGAGTTGGCTGAAGCGGTGGCGCAGTCCTTAGGCTACGGGGCAGTAGATCGTGAGGTTCTGATCGAGGCCAGCCTCCGGTATGGTATTCCGCAGGCAAAGCTCACCGAGATTCTTGAGAGAGAACCCACCTGGTGGGCGACATTCACCCGCAACCTCGATCCCTACCGAATTGCTCTTCAGGCGGCATTTTGTGAGATCGGTAGAAATCAAGGCATCGTTTATCACGGCCACATCGGCCACGAGCTAATCCCCAAGTTTCCTCATGTGCTGAAAATCCTTTTAACAGCGCCCATGGAATTGCGCATAGAGCAGGTAAAGGCTCGTAACGGTCTCAACGAAGCGGCCGCGCGCCGGTATGTAGAAGAAGTTGATAAAGCGCGCACCCGTAGGCTCAAGGGAAT
>DATACQ010000837.1:0-1600 GCA_036258955.1 Binatia bacterium | reverse complement strand
AATTGACGCGGTTCGGTAAGCTCCCCCTTACCGCAGGCGGGACATAGCGTCCGTTTGGCACCGCAGTGCTTGCAAGCTTCGCCCCCAGGAATATTGAACTTGTTGCCCTTGGTAGCCTCGCAGTAGTGTAGCCACGCGTCTTCTTCGAGTTTGTCCGATCGGAAGCGTCTCTTACAGGCACGGCAGTCCACCATCGGATCAGTGAAGTGATCCAAATGGCCACTTGCCTTCCAAACTCTCGGGTGCATGAGGATCGACGAGTCCAACCCGACCATGTCGGCGCGGTTCTGCACGTTGTCCCGCCACCACAACCCTTTGACGTTGTTTTTCAGCTCCACCCCAAGAGGTCCGTAATCCCAGCACGAGCCCGTACCGCCGTAGATCTCGCTGGATTGAAAAATAAAGCCGCGACGCTTGCACAGCGACACGATTTTGTCCATCTCAACCATCAAGGAATCCTATCCGAACGTGAGTTCTACCAATGTAATGGATAGGGGGGGCGGAGTCAAAAAGTGCAGCTTTTTTGAGGGAATTTGCGCGGCGATGGGTCAGCTCGCCCGGCAGCTCAGGTCAAACCGAGCACATCCTGCATGCCGTAGAGTCCGGGCTTCTTGCCGGCGAGCCACTGGGCAGCCCTAAGGGCGCCATGGGCGAAAGTATCGCGGCTGTGGGCGCGGTGGATAAACTCCAAACGTTCGCCTATGCCGCCAAATATCACCGTATGCTCGCCGACAATGTCGCCGGCGCGTACTGAGAGCAGCGCGATTTCTTTCCTAGCACGCTGGCCCGTGATACCTTTTCGGCCGCTGATGCCGACTTTCCCGAGATCACGATCAAGCGCCTGCGCGATGGAGCGGCCCAAGGCGAGCGCGGTCCCGCTCGGCGCATCTTTTTTGAAGCGGTGATGAGCTTCGACAATCTCCACGTCGTAGTCTTCGCCGAGCATTTTTGCCGCCTTTCCAAGTAGCGAGACCAGCACGTTGACCCCCAGGCTGGTATTTGCAGACAGCAACGCCGGCGTTTTCCTGGCCAACCGGTTGATTTCCGCGAGCTGCTTCGGATCAAAACCGGTGGTGGCAATCACGATCGCCGCGCGCTTCTTGGCGGCGGCTCTGAGAAAACCCAGAGAAGCCTCCGGCTGGCTGAAGTCGATGATTACCGATCTCGCCGTCAGGGAAGCTTCGATATCGTCACGGATCTCGACCCCCAAATACCCGGCGCCCGCGACCTCGCCGGCATCTTTGCCGAGCCGAATGCTGTTTGGTTTGTCAATCGCGCCGCGGAGATTGATGTCACGGGAGTCTCGAATAGCCCTGATAACCGCGCTGCCCATTCGACCACCCGCGCCGCACACGATCAGATCGAGAGGCATGGAAGCAATGGAGCATTTGAAGAATTTGCTTTCAGGCTGCTCAAAAAGTGCTCAGAGGCGAGGCGCATGTCAAGTGTGTCGGGTTTCGGGTCCCGGGTTTCGGGTTTTAACTCGAAACACGAAACTCGGAACTCGAAACTGGGTAAGCGCATATGAGACTTTTTCTAGCCTGTTAAAGCAATCCGAACACGCTCATCGCCTCTTTAAGCTCCTGCAGATTGCCCTCGG
>DATACQ010000836.1:0-1631 GCA_036258955.1 Binatia bacterium | reverse complement strand
GTCTTCCAGTTCGAGCCTCGTAAGTGCGTCAAGAGAGCCGAACGGCTCGTCCATCAGGAGCACTTCAGGCTGATAGGCGAGCGCCCGCGCGATCGCAACGCGTTGTTGCATGCCGCCGGAGAGTTCCCATGGGTAATGTTTCTCGAAACCTTTGAGACCAACCAGCTCGAGTAACTCCCGGGCCTTCGCCTCACGCCGTCGTGTACGGTCGCGGCGCGCCTCCAACCCGAAGAGCACGTTGCCCAGCACTGTGCGCCATGCGAACAGCGACTTGTTGTACTCTTGAAAAACTAAGACAAGATCGGGCGGCGGGCCTTTAACCTCTTTGCCCTTCACCAGCACTCGGCCTGAGGTCGGCTCGAGCAAACCCGCAATGGACATCAGAAGCGTGGTTTTGCCGCAACCGGAGGGACCGACAAAAGAAACGAACTCCCCGGCTTCAACCTGGCAACTGACATTGCCGATAGCGACGGTGTTTTCACCACGCAACTGGCGGTAGCTTTTGGAAAGATTTTCAACTTCCAAGATCGCCATGCGCTAAAGAAAGAAATCTTCGAGTGATGGAGTGCAATGCCATTGGTGGGGACAGGTCGCGGCCTGTCCTCATGGACGGATTTCGAGTGCTGGTGGTTTCTCTTATTGTCCGTTCATCCTCTCGGCGCCAGATCGCTAATCACTTCCCGAGCTTTTATTGTCCGGGGAATGAGCTTGTATTTCTGCGTAAGATCGATCGTCGCTTGAAGATCCTTTTCCGATAGCACCTTGTCGTAAACCGGCAAAGTCATTTTAGCTGCCAGCTCCGGCGGCAGGCCCGTCCACTTGGCAATCGCGTCGCGGCTTCCCTTGGGATCAGCGCTGATCGCATCAACGCCGCGGTTAAGAGCATTGATGAATGCCTGCGCGGTCGCTTTGTTCTTCTGCAGCCATTTGTCGGACGCGAACCAGCTGGCGATGAGAAATCTGCTAAGGACATCACTCCACGGGTTGGCAAGCAGCCGCGCAACCCCTTTGGCGACTGCGGCGCTGGCGAAGGGCTCATGCACGCTCGCAGCATCGATCTTTCCCGCGGCCAGAGCTGCTTCCATCTGCGGAAACGGCACCTCGACGAATTTCACCCTGCCCGCGCTGCCGCCGTTGTTGTCGAGCCACGCCATCGCCATCAGATGAACGATATTGTTCAGTGTGTTTACCGCGACCGTTTTGCCTTCCAGCTCTCTGGCACTGCTCACGGCGGACCCTTTAGGGACCAGCAACGCATGAGTGTCGTTGCTTCCTTTCACGTTGGTGGCACCCCCGGCGATAAGCTTGAAATCAAAGCCCTCGACGTGAGCTTGATAAAGCGAAATTACGTTTGTCCAACCGATTTGTAGATCACCGGAAGTGACACCTTGAACAATCACCGCTCCGCCCGCCATCGGCACGGTTTCAAGCTCGAGCCCCGCCGCCTTGAAGAAGCCGCGTTCCATGGCGACGAACATCGGCGCGGTATCGACGATCTTCATGTAGCCGAGCTTGCCTTTGGCTTGCGCCCAGCCATGCGCGCTTACTAGTGGCAAGCCGGCGACGGTAACTGTGACGGTTTCGAGAAACTTTCGACGGGTCAGACCCATATGCTCCTCCGCGAAACGACG
>DATACQ010000835.1:0-4056 GCA_036258955.1 Binatia bacterium | reverse complement strand
CAGGCGGAAAGGGGAACATGTTTAAAAAACGGCTGATTCATTCTCCCAAAAGTTTTTTCAAACGCTGAATCACTTCCGGCGGCTGAGCGATGACTTCTCTTGCCAGCGCGGCAAGCTCTTCCCCTCCCACCGGTTCTACGGGCCAGTTGCGCTTTTTTGCCTCCGCCACCAGATCCGGATCCTTTAACGTGTTGATCCAAGCCTGGCGCAGAATCTTTAGGCGGTCCGCGGGCAATCCAGGCGGCGCGGTCCACGGACGGCCGAATTCATTGGGCGCCATCACGAGGGTCGCCAAGCGCCGCTCGGCATCCCCCACTTTGTAGCGGTCCATCAGCTCGTAGAGGGTCGGCGTCTCACTTAGCAAAGGATCGCGTTTGCGGCCGGTCTGCACGAATGGACGGGTGAAGCCTCGTTTAAACCAGCTGATGTGAGGCTCGCGCCCAAAGAACGCTGCGATCGTGATCAAGCGGCACTGTAACTCGCCACGTTCGAGCGCCAAGTCGATGTCCGAGGCTCCTTGATAGCCCGCAATAATGTTGAACTTGACTGTGAAAACCTCCTCTACGAGCTTGGGTATATGATACGTGGTAGACGCCGTGCCGGTCGAGCCGCACTTGGGTGGCTCGGTGGCCTTCCGCAAATCCTCGATCGTCCTGTACGGAGTATCGGCGCGGAAAAACACCAGGGATTCTGTTTGCTCGGGAGTGCCGAGCCAGCTGAATTTGGACCAGTCATACTGCACTTCCTTGCGGCCGATGAGCTGATCCATGTAGATGCCGGGATTGAGCGAGCCGAGGGTGAGACCATCGGGCTTGCTGACGTTGTAGACAAAATTCGCGGCTATCACCGAACCGGCACCCGGCATGTTTTGCACTGTGACGCTCGGATGGTCCGGAATGTGTTTGCCCAAATACGTCGCGATATGCCGGGTCCAAAGATCGTAAAGATCCCCCGGCTGCCCGCCGCGGATGACGCGAATGGATTTCCCCTGGAAAAAGCTTGCTTGCGCGTGCGATGTCGAAGCAAAGAAAGAAAGGAGCACAGTCAAGGAGATACTAAAGACCACTACGTGGCAAGCTTCAGATTTTTCCATCTTGGTCCTCGGTTCGCTGTGGATTCGTAAGTTTTACGAGAATGATGTTCAATCCAATGACGTGCGTCTAACGCTCTCAACCCAAGGCGTAAACCCGGCGTCGCTAGCGAAAAGTCTCCTTGATATAGCGATATACCGCGATGGCCGCCGTGGCTCCGTCGCCTGCCGAGGCTATCGCTTGCGCCGCCGAATCCTCGCGAATATCGCCTATGGCATAAAGTCCGGCGCGCTCGGTTTTCATCCATCCGTTTGTCGGCACGTGGCCCGAATCGCTGAGATTTACCACGTCTTTCAGCAGTGCAGTATTGGGTTTTAGGCCGATATAGACGAATAAACCGGCGAGATCGATCTCGGCAATCTGGTTACTCGTCAGGTTTCTCACCCGCGCGCCCGTGACAACATCGTCGCCTAAAACCTCTTCGATCACAGTCAGGTAACGGGGCGATATCTTCGGATTCCTCACGACTCTCTCCAGCAAAGCATGCTGGCCGGAAAAGCTTTGGCTGCGGTGAAAGACCAAAACCGATGCAGCGTAATTTGCCAACGTGAGCGCTTCTTGGAGCGCGGAGTCGCCGCCGCCCACAACTCCCACTGCTCGGCCGTTATAGAGCGGCCCATCGCAGCTAGCGCAATGACTCACGCCGCGCCCCATCAATTTGGCTTCACCGGGGACGCCAAGCTCCTTCAGGGCCGAACCTGTGGCCACGATAACTGCTCTTGCCCGATGCCGGTCTTCGTCCGTCACGACGGACCAAACCCGATCATGGCTCTCCAGGCGGACAACCTCACCTCGTTGCAACTCCGCGCCGTGATCAGCAGCCTGTCGTTGTACCGTCGGGCAAAGATCGTAGCCGGCGGTCCCATCCGGAAAGCCGGGGAAGTCCTCGATCTTCTCGATGCTGATCAGATGACCGCCTGGGATATTGGATTCCAGGATCAATGTGGAGAGGCCGTGGCGTGCTGCAAACAATCCCGCGGTCAAGCCAGCAAGGCCGGAACCGACTATTATGACGTCGTACTCTGCCATGGCATTTTCAAATCCAGGCGTTCATAACGTTCAAGCCGTTCAACCGCTACGCTCAGCTCAATTCTCCACCTCTTTCCTCCCCAAGCGCCGCGGGGCAGGATGCAGGAGAGGGCTTGAACGTCTTGAACTACTTGAACGACTGGAACTGTAGTTTTATCGCCATTCATCCACGGAAATCGTTTTCTGATAATTGCAACCCATGATGCGCCAGTAACCATTGGTCTCGCCGCCCACTACGACGACATGAATCTCGTCGTGCTTGAACATGCGCACCATCTCGTCCGGCGCGGCTTTTAATTTCGACGCGTACGGCTCCTCACCGAAGGTGGCGCGGGGATAAATATAATTCTGAATGAGCTGGTAATCCCAATATTCACCGGCGGGCATCAGCGCATTCTCGTAAACCCAGTCGATGAGCTTTTCCTTGGTATCAAAACCACCGCGGTCAATGAACTGCCGCGCCGCTATCGGATCCAGCAGAAACGTCGGCGCGCTGTGCGCGTCCATGCCGCGCAACATGTTACGCACGTGTTCTCGCCAATATTTTTCACGCACCCCTAAAGTGAAGGCGGTTGAGCGGCAGCCGGTGAATATGCTGACGGTGCTGTCGCTAGGTTTGAATCCCCGTTGCACGTGAAACGGCACCCAGGGGCTGCGCTCCTCGTTTTCGGCGAACGTCACGGTCCCGTACGCGTAACCGTTCCCCTGCGAACCCATGTAACTGTCTCCGGGGATGGAGCCGCCCTGGAGATTTTGCGATAGCAAACCATACGCGCGTCCGATGGTAGCATTCGCATGATTGTAGGGCGCCATCGCTCCGGTACCCGAATTCATGCCGATTTCTTCTCGTATGGGGCCATTGACGACCACCATTGCAGCCATCGAGCTGGTCGTGCTGCCTCGCGCGCTCACGCCGCTCGCCGCGAGCGCCAGAATAACCGGGAAGTACTCCGGTCGCGCACCCGCCATGACCGCGTTGACCGCGACTTTTTCGACCGTAAACTCCCAGTGCTGGCGAAATTGATTGGAACGTAAGTGGCCGGCGATCTCGTCCGGCTTACGGCTCGTATGCGCGAGCATTTCCTGGACTTTTGTTTCGGTCGGTAGCACGATCGGCAGTTTGTCCGTCCAGTTGTTGTCGAGAAATCGGCGGTGAAGATTCTCTTCCGTATCCGCTTCGACCAGACGGGGCGTGGCGCGTTCGAATTGCGTCGTCTTGATACGATCTCCCTCTGCGGGCCGCGTAAGCCCCTCGATGATTTCCTGCATCACCGGCCGGCCGCTGACCGGGCTTTTGCCATCGACATAGGCGCGCAATTGTTCAGCACTCTTGCCCATTACCGGTTGGGGCACAAAAGTGTAACGCGCTTCGGGCATGCCGTGCATTCGAGTCACCGATTGCACTGCCTTCTCGAACACGTTCGTATGAATGGCAACAGTGGGTACACCGTATTTGCTGTCAAGTGCGATTGCATGCACGGCGACCGCCGGCGCGCAAGTGCTTCAATGACCGACGCCGATGATCGCTCCGTCGCCCTGGGCTTTGATCATCTCCCAGGTTTTCGGATCGTCTTTTGTGTAGACGCTGGACATTTCGACGAGCTTGGTCTTGACCGAAGGCATGCGCTCAGAAAACCAGTTCTGCACCTGCTGTAGGAACAAGCCCGAGTCGTCAAAGCGCGGATCGACGAGATAGATCGTCTTACCATCCAAGCTATCGAGCCGCGGCGCCATCTGTTTGGCGGTTATTTTGGGAGCGTAGCCAACCGGATTGAGCACTGGATGATTTGCGTTTTCGTTAGCCATCGAAGTACCTCCTGACGCTATTTACGATTAAGTGGTCGGCCGAATCAACCGTTCACGCTTTACCGCTCTTCGGGATGAATTTCAGCGCGACGCCGTTGTTGCACCAACGCTGGCCTGTCGGTTGCGGGCC
>DATACQ010000834.1:0-3288 GCA_036258955.1 Binatia bacterium | reverse complement strand
GGTTTTAAGTCATGGAAGCGAAAACGCGGCTGGCGGGCCGATCGCCCCACTTAGACGCGAAGGTGAAAAGGTCGGCCGCAATGATCCATGTCCTTGTGGCAGCGGCAAGAAGTACAAGCGCTGCCACGGCAAGTAGATCCGCCGGTGATTAGGAGGCTTCGGTATACCTAAAAGGGATGACTGATGGATCGCGCAACGCCGGCGACAGCAGTCCGTTAGTGGGGTCCCTCGCCGCTCAGTGTGGCGCCGCTGTGCCCCTCGTCACCGTGCAGGTTGGCGGCGGGTTGATTGCCGGCGCCGAGTTTGATGATGCGGTCTTTAAACTCATCCAATCCTTTAGTGACGTTTCGAGTGTCGATGACGAGTTTCGCCGCCTTGATGATGTTCTTGAAATCATAATCGCTATGATCAGTGAGGATAACCAGGCAGTCCTGGGTGGCTAAAGCCGCTGCCGACAATTGCACTGAGGTCAGCGTCTCGCCGTTTAAACGCAATGTTGGCACATACGGGTCATTGTAAGACAGAATGGCGCCTTTTTCAGTGAGCAGGCGCATGACATCCAGCGCCGGCGATTCGCGGCAGTCGCTTAAGTTCTTTTTATAAGCAACGCCAAGGATCATTATTTTTGAGCCTTTGACGCTTTTAGAGTTTTGGTTCAAACCATCCGCGATCATCCTCGTCACCACTGACGGCATCATCCCGTTTATTTCCGCAGCGAGTCCGATAAAGCGCGCCTGAAAATTGAGCGCTTTGAGCTTCCAAGCTAGATAGTGCGGGTCTATTGGAATGCAGTGGCCGCCGAGTCCCGGCCCCGGATAGAAAGGACTGAAGCCGAATGGCTTGGTTGCCGCGGCGTCAATGACTTCGTAGACGTCGACCCCAAGCACATCGCACATCAACGCCATCTCGTTGATCATTCCAATATTGATGCTGCGGAACGTGTTCTCCAAAAGTTTGACCATTTCCGCGCATTTACTGCTGCTCACCGGAATGACGCGGTCGATGAATTGCGAATAGAAGAGCGCGGCCATTTCACCGCAGGCCTGGCTAATGCCGCCGACAATCTTCGGCGTGTTGCGCGTATTGAAGGATGCATTTCCCGGGTCGATCCGCTCCGGTGAAAACGCGAGATAAAAATCACGGCCAGCGCGCAAACCAGACGCTTCCAGTTCGGGCAAGATCAGCTCGTCGGTGGTTCCCGCATAAGTAGTGCTCTCCAGGACGATTAACTGATCCGGATGCAAATACTTTCTAATTTCGGCGGTGGCCGCAAGGATAAAAGAAATGTCCGGGTCACGGCTCTTGCTGAGAGGAGTAGGGACGCAGATGCTGACCGCATCCACATCTCGCAACGCGCTAAAGTCGCTAGTGGGACTGAACCGCCCGGCCTCGACTGCACCGGTCACCGCGGCTGAGGAGACGTCCAGTATGTACGACTTGCCTTCCTTTAAATGGGAGATCTTGGTGCGGTCGAGATCGATGCCGACGACTTTAAAACCGGCAGCGGCGATCTCCATGACCAGCGGTAGTCCGACATAACCGAGACCGATAACCGCTGCGGTCGCTTCTTTATTCTCAATTTTCTGCTTAAGCTGTCCCACCCTGATGATTCCTCCGAGGCGCTATCGCAAAGATCGCTGCCGATTATTCTTGAATTCTTGGATTCCTATATTGTGTTTTTCAATGAGCTCGTACAGGTTGACTCGGCTGATGCCGAGTTCCCGGGCCGCGCGGCTGACGATCCCATTATTTTTGGCCAGCGCTTTTTTAACGAATTCCAATTCGATAGCTCTTTTTGCAAGCTTGAGGTTCACCTCGCGGCTAAAGGACTCGATCTCCAGACCGTCACTGGTTTGCGGTAAAGGTCCGTTACTGCGATCGTGGAAACGGCTTTCAATCTCTTCGTTTCTTTCATGCAATTTCTGATGTATGCGGCCGACTTCGATCGCGCGCTGGATCATGACTTTGAGATCGGTAAGACGGATGGGTTTTGAATAATAATCATAAGCTCCTAGTCGTACGGCCCTAAGCGCGTTCGTATCGTCCTCATTTCCGGTTACAACAATGATGCGAGTGGCTGGTTGCTGCTCAAGAAATCTGTCGATCAAGCGCAAACCGCCCAGATCGAGCGGGTTTGTCCGATTCAGGCAAAGATCTACGACGGCCACTGAAGGTTGGAATGCGTTGAAGGCATTGAGTGCGTCTTCCTCGTTGGTTGCACTTTGAATTTCATAATCGGCGTCCAACACCCAGCGCATTTGGGCGAGCAACTGGACTTCGTCATCCACAAGCAGGATCTTCGGTTTCACGTCTTATATACCTTCCTTCAACAGTGAATTACCCAATTTCATTTCTATTCGCGTTTGAACTCGTGCTTGTGAACCGGATTCATTTGATGTGATCGGTATTGGGTTTCCTGCAGATTGTCGGCGCCCCCACGCCTCAACTTTCGTAGTTGTCCTTGCTCCAAAATTTGGTTAGCGCCAGTAGAAAGCAATTATAATGCCAGAAACAATTTTTGCAATCCATCGTTCTCTTCAGATTCCCCCTGAAGGTCTGTAGATGCTCTGATTCCCAATGTACCGTATCGCTTGTGTATGAGAGGAGAGTGGGTGACGCATGGCTAAAAAAGCACTGAAGTTCCTCGATTCCGCGCCGTGACCAGACATCGTTCACAATCTAGGCAGATTTGTTGAAAAAATGCCAGCAGTTGGGGTCCGGGGCCCGAACTAGTTCATAGTCGGGCGTCATAGCCGGATGTTATTATTCGGACAATTAAGCCAGGAACACCATGGCCGATAGGGAAAATTGAGTGTCAGGTAAACCTTCGGGAAACGGGGTAGTTTGAAGTCGCGAGTGTAGGGCGTGATGACCACAAGAACGGTCTTGCATAATCCATGAGCAAGATTCATCAGGATACAGAAGCTTCCACGAGGTCTAATAGTCAGCTGCGGCTAACCGTTGCGCCCGTTGAGAAAACGAGAGGGGAAGACTGGGAATCTTCGCGCGTGGAATTGCAGGAGTCCCGGAGTGGCTTCCTGAGAGACGATCCGGACGATCCGCCGTGCGTACTGTTTGAAGCCAAGCCATCCTTGGAAATCGTGTCAGTGTCAAAGAACGTCAGGGATCTCCTTGGGGTCGACATCGCTTCGGTGATGCAGCAGCCAAGCTTTCTTCAGGACTGCGTTGCCACCGAGGATCGCTGCATTTTTCAAGAAAAAATCGCGGACCTGGAGAATTCCGGTTCAGTTTCCTTTGTCCATAGGTTTGTGCAGGCTTCCGGATTAC
>DATACQ010000833.1:0-6152 GCA_036258955.1 Binatia bacterium | reverse complement strand
CAAAACGTTCAAATCGATGAAGCCGTTTAAGCCCCACCTTCTCCTCACCCGCGTCGACGCTCTAACGCAATCACCAATACCGCGCAAGTGTCATTCTGAGCGACAGCGTAGAATCGTGCATTTACTGACGCTTACAAGACGCGAATCCCTCGACTATCCCGTAACGAAGACATTTGCGGCAGAGCCTCGGCGCAGGGGAGGATTTATGACGGGGGTGCGATTGATTCGTTTCAAACGGCTCGAACTCAGGTCATAAGCCAAGCGTTCATTGAGCACGACCGGAAAGCCCTGCTCATCGTTGGCACTCCGATATGCGTCGGTTTCTTAAAGCGCGCTGAAAGACTATAAATATCGGATTACCTGCGTTGGCAGGAAGGAGAACCAACCGATACGAATTTTTTATTCATTGCGCTACCGAGATTATGCGCTGTTCTGGTCAAGCGATCTGCTCGGTTCGATCGGCCACTTCGTTCAGGAAGTTGCGCTATACTGGATCGCCTATGAAATGACCGGATCGGCGATGGCACTGGGCATTTTGGGATTGTGCGGCGCCGCGCCTCGTCTGGTGCTCGGCGCGCTTGGTGGCGTATTGGTGGACCGCTATGATCGCAAGTTTCTCTTGCTGCTGATTCAATTCTTATCGGCGGTGCCGGCGTTTATTTTTCTCGTCCTTTATATTTTCGGAGCCCTCGAATTTTGGCACCTCCTCGGGCTTGAAATCCTAAATGGATCGATTCGCTCGATTAACCCTTCCGCGTCCCAGTCGATTCTCGGGGAGTTGGTGCCGCGCGAGCAGTTGATGAACGCCGTGTCGCTTTACACTATCGGCTTCAATATCGCTCGTATTCTGGGTCCCTCTTTGGGAGGCATTTTGGTCATCTGGATCGGTATCGGAGGTTGCTATGCAGTCTTTGGAGTTAGCCAAATCCTGGCAGGACTGGGAATGTGGCTTATACGTTCCAATACTCAGACGGTCATAAGTTCCAAGCAGGATTTCGTGCGGGAGTTCAAGGAGGGCTTCCAGTACGTATTAAATTCCCCGGTGACGCTGAGTAGTATCGTCGCCGCCTATACCTTCGCGGTTTTCGTCGTCACTTATCAAAGCTTCCTTCCGGTCTTTGCCAAAGAGGTTCTTACGGTCGGTCCGGAAGGACTGGGGCTACTCATGGCGGCGCCGGGCGTTGGCGGGATCGCTTGCCTGACCTTCCTGGCAGCAGCGGGAGAACGCTGGGACCGCGCCATGCTTCTTTGGATCACGACGACAGTCACGCCGATTTTCCTGATTCTGTTCTGCATGTCACCTGTATTTTGGCTGTCGGTCATTCTCCTCGCTGTCGTAGGCGCCGGTCAGGTGAGTTTTCGCACCATCAGCCGGGTCATTATCCAGATCGAGGCGCCGCGAGAGCTGCTCGGTCGGGTGATGAGTGTTTTCAATTTGGACCAGGGTATGCGCTCGGTGGGCTCTGTTGTCATGGGCGCCTCCGCCGCTTTCTTTGGCGCGTCGGTGGGTGTCGCCCTCACCGCTGGAATCTCCTTAATTATTACCACGCTGCTTTTTTATCGATTGCTCGGAAGAAAAAGCTAAGACTGATACTTTCTCTCAGACATTCGGCTTCATTTTTGTGATGTCTGCACTACTATGTTGTTTCGCGTCTCGCGCAAATTTGCGCGGCCGTAACCCCAAGCTCAGGAGATTGCCCCCGCCAAGTCGCCAAATTTCGGAGTTCTGATTTTTTGCCTTTGCGCTTTGCCGAGCGAGCGATAGGCGCCTTGTGTTTGCCATTGTGCGCGTATATAGCCAAATGGTTCTTACGGAGGTTAGCTATGCAACTCCCGCCCATCGCGGCAACCACCATCGGCAGTTTTCCCCGTCCGAATTGGCTTGCAGTCTCCGAGCGAACAGTGGTGAAGTTCCGGTTAGGAGGCGCTGATCTGAAAGAAGCTCAGGATGATGCGACCCGGCTGAACATGATCGACCAGGAGCAAATGGGTCTGGACTTGCTGACCGATGGAGAACAACGCCGGCCCGGCTTCATTCATCACATCTTGGCGGCTTTCGAGGGCATGGACCTAGATAATCAATCCATCAAGACCATTTATCGCCGCCGCGAACAACCTCGCCTAGTGCCGCGAGTCGTCGGCAAAATTAAGCGCCGGGCGCCGGCGGTCGTAGATGATCTCCGTTTCGCCAAGGCGCAGACGCTAAAGCCCGTAAAGATGGCCGTGCCTGGCCCGATGACGGTGGTCGATAGCACACTCGATGAGGTCTATAAAGATGAGGCCGCCATGGCAATGGACGTGGCAGCGGCGATCAACGAAGAGCTGCGCGATTTGCAAGCGGCAGGCTGCGATGTCCTGCAAATCGACGAGCCTGCGATGACGCGATACCACGAGAAGGTGTTCGAGTACGGCGCCCGGGCTCTCGACCGCTGTCTAGAAGGAATCCATGTGCCCACTCTGGTGCATCTATGTTACGGCTATCCGGGCGGCGGCGGCCGCCAACATGAATACGAGTATCCAGAGCTGCTCAAGGAACTGATGAAGACAAGAATCGGTGGTTTCGGCGTCGAGTTCGCTCGCAGCAACTATGATCCCGCAGTACTCGCCATCGCAAGAGGGCGGCGTGTTATGTTCGGCTGCGTCGATCCGAGCGACACGCCCATTCCTCCAGTCCAAGAGGTCGTCGCGCGGGTCCGCGCCGCCCTGAACTTTATCGAACCCGAGAATCTGCTGCTCGCCCCCGATTGCGGGCTGATGACGATCAGCCGCGAGCTGGCCAATGCAAAAGCAAAATTGCTCGTCAGCGTCGCCCAGGAGTGCCGGCGGACGCTCGCTTAATCAAGGCAAAGTATTACGTCCCGCTCGAGAGTCTTGGGTGGGATAGGAACCACCGAGCAGCCGCATGATTCATGGTCGGCGAAAACTTGCGATACAGTGTTCAACCGAGGGAGCAAGCCTGGAAGAGAGCGGACATCGAATGAGTCTCGGGTCTCGCGTTTAGAGTCTCGGTTGGTTTTCAAACCCTAGACGCGAGACTCGAGATTCTAGACTCAACCTTGCCCGCAATCAGAGAGACTTTCTTCGGACAAAATCTCGTGCATAATCCGGCCTGGGATTTAGACGATACACTTTCTTAATGAACTGCCGTATGGCTCAGACCATTAAACACAAGAACATCAAGAAAGCGCTTCACTGCCCTGAATGCGGATCGTCAGCCGTGATTCCCGTCGTCCACGGTATTCCCACCGCTGCTCAACAAAGAGCCATTGATGCGGGTAACGCGATCGTCTCGAACCGTGAAGAGTGGGAGGGTTTGACTGAGTGGTATTGCAAGAGCTGCGGCTGCGACTGGAGCCGCCGCTGGCGGAGATTTAAGAAGGGGGGAAGTGTCAACGCCACTCGGTAGCGGTAAGTTCATCCAGAACAGGAGAGATCGGCAGTAATAAAACGAGTCCGACGCTTTTAGGAGAAAAATATGGACGCCCTCACCCGCCAGATTGCGACCTTCGCCAGCCGCTTATCCTATGAGCAACTGCCGGCGGAAGTGGTGAGTGCGGCGCGGCGGTTTATAGTTGACACTTTGGCCTGTGCCGTGACCGCACGCGATTGCGAATCGGTCTGGGTCGGGCTTCGGCTCGCGCAAGGCGCTTTGCCGGTCCGTTATCCGGGGCGGATCATTTGCCACGCTCAAAAGTCCACCGCGGAGAGCGCGACTTTCGTCAACACGGCAATGATCCGTAACCTCGATTTCAACGATCAGTATCCGGGGGGTCATCCCAGCGATTGCTTGGGAGCCTTTCTCGCCATCGCTGAAGCTGCCAACGCCGGTGGCCGCCGCCTCATCTCAACGCTGGTCGTCGCTTACGAGCTGTTCGTGCGCTTAAGTGATGCTACGGGTCTGCGTTATAAGGGTTGGGATCAGGGTTTCGCAGTCGGCATCGCGAGCGTCGCCGGCGTGGGGCATCTGCTGCGCCTCGCGCCCGACCAGCTCGCCGAAGCGATCGCGATCATTACGGTGGCGAATATTCCCATGCGCAACACCCGGGCGGGCGAGCTTTCGCTCTGGAAAGGGGCCGCGACGTCGTTTGCCACACGCAACGCAGTCTTTGCCGCTCTGCTCGGCGCCGAAGGCATGACCGGTCCAGACCGCCCGTTTGAAGGCAAACATGGATTATGGGACCTAATCACCGGACCGTTCGAGCTTGAGCATTTACCGACCGAGGGAGGTCCTTTTCGAACCCCCGATGTGCAACTCAAAGCCTGGCCTGTGGAGTACAACGCTCAACTTCCGGTTTGGGCCGCCTTGGAACTGCGCTCCCAAGTCGATTGGCGTGATCTGACCGAAATCGATATCGGCACCTACACTTTTGCTTATACGGAGATCGGCAGTGAACCGGAAAAGTGGGACCCCCGGACGCGCGAGACCGCTGACCACAGCATGCCTTACATCTTCGCGAAAGTTCTGGTCGATGGAACGATCGGCGTGGCGGCCTTCGAGGAGGCTGCCTACCGTGACGCGGGGATTCGTCCGCTGATGAACAAAATCCGTATACGGCTCGACGATGAAGTTATCGGCATGTATCCGAACGTTGTTGCTATGAAGGTTCGTGCCACGACTCGTGACGGCCGGACCATCGAGCTTTTTCCCCGTGATCCTTTAGGGCACACGAATAATCCGATGAAAGATGCAGACGTCCGAACGAAATTTACTGAGAACAGCGAGCCGGTTCTAGGGGCCGAACAAACAGCGGTGATTTTGGATGAATGGTGGAAAATTGCGGAACTTTCATCCAGCCAATTGTCTGGCGCGCTGGCTCTTCTGGATCGAAAAGCGTAGTCAGTGTGCAAAGAAATCGACTCGGTGCCTGGTGCGCAAGCACACCTTACACTCTAAGCCAGAGGAGACACGAGGAAGAGTTCCGACCTCATGGCTGTTGCCTCTCGCCTCGTGGGCTATTTCAATTCAAGGTGCGCGGCGCGCTTCCGGGGTCCGCGTCTGAACCGCTGGCCCCCAACCGCAGCAAATTGATGAGAATGCTCTCGCGGTCTTTAAGGTGAAGAGACTCAAGAAGCGCTTGCTTTTCCGCAGGGTGAAACGGCAGTGATACGCTGAGCAGATTCACGAGCTCCAAGTCAGAAAAACGTTGGGCGTGTTCGGGCTTGACCTGCATGCCGTGCGTTTCGCCGTAGGAAGCGAGCGCGTCGAGCAAAGTGTTGCGGTCACAACGCCAGTTCTCCTGGGGCGCGGCGTCGGGAAAAGGCTCATAGATCGCGCGCACCCGCCGGTAGCCGCGCTGCAGCGGCAACTCTTGTTCCCAACGGAAACGATTGACGCCTTTGAGCTGGACAAAGTAGCGCCCATCCGGGAACTTCTCCGATTGCTCGATATGACCGGCGCACCCGACCCTGTAAAGCTCGGGCGACTGCTCTTCTGCTCCGGGTTGCGGACCGCGATTATCATCTTGCGGCGTGAACGGCTGAATCATACCGAAGACTTTATCCGCTTTCAGCGTATCCTCGATCATATTCCGATAGCGCGGCTCAAAAATGTGCAGCGGCAGAACCGTCCCGGGCAGCATCATCACGCCTGTAAGCGGGAAAACCGGCAGTATGTCGGGCAATGCCACTTTGGGAATCGTCATCGGCACAAAACGTTCCTCTCGGACTCCTTATAGGTCAATGGCTGCAGCCGGTCAAGGCGCAATGCGCGCTTGCAATCCGGCACACAGGTATTTACTTTGTGCGAGTAACTGATTGGAGTCGAGCATGAGCGATGATCCCGGCGCAGGAGCGGCGGCTCTCTACCAGAACTTTAAACCCATAGATTTCGCGGGCGCGAGAGAGTTCGTCGCGAAACATCACCATGGCGTGCTTGCCACCTACAGAAAAAACGGCGCCGTTCAGATGTCTCCCATCACGCCGGGTTTGGATGAAGCCGGCCGGATCGTTATCAGCAGCCGTGAGACCGCGTACAAAGTGAACAATCTGCGTCGTGATCCGCGGGCAGCGGTGTGTGTCTTTGCCCCATCCTTTCACGGCGAAGGATGGGTGCAGGCCAGCGGCCGCGCCGAAATCATTTCTCTGCCCCAAGCAATGGACCCGTTGATTTGTCTGTCGCGGCAGGCGTACGGTGAACGAAGCAATTGGGATGA
>DATACQ010000832.1:0-7026 GCA_036258955.1 Binatia bacterium | reverse complement strand
CAGACCAAAGCCTGCTGTTGATAGAAATGAGTACTCGCTCATTATTTATCTCCTAGGGAGAGGTGTTGTTCCTTAGAGGGACGGTTTACCGCAGAAGATGCAGCGTTTAGCGTTTTGGTGGTGCAGCTTGGCGCAAGCAATGCCGCGAGCATTCTTCACCCGCACGTAAAGCTCGGCCGCAGCAAGCATGCCGAGGAGGGGCGCACTGAAGTAGACCCAGAGCGCCGTCCAATGTCGAGCCACGAAGGCTGAAGCGAAAGAGCGCGCCGGATTCATGCTCATACCGGACAGTGGCGCCTCTACCGTGATGTAAACGGCCACCAACGCTCCGGCGCAAATCCCTGTAAACTTGTGCGCCCGCGGGTTGTTCGAGACATGCAGGATCACCGTCATCAGGAAAAATGCAATCACAAGCTCGGCGCCGAAAGCGACGAGCACTCCCGCGCTTCCCGGAGATGTGACCACGTAATTGACGGCAGGGTGCGATGCCCAGGAAGACATGAAGAGCGAGGCCAGGAGCGCACCGGCCAAGCCTCCGAGAAACTGCCCGGTCAAGTAGAAAATTGCGTCTGGCGTTGCAATCTTCCCTAGTCTGAAAAACGTAAGAGTCGTCGCAGGGTTGATGTGAGCGCCGGACTGTTTTCCCCACGGCGAATAGATGAGGGCCATCGCGGTTCCTCCCATCGCCAGTCCCATCAGAGAACGCCGGATCAAAGGATCAGCAATGGCTTGACGAGCGCGCGAGGCAGGGTGCTCCAGAATGACGGCGAAGGTGAATGCCGAGATCATGAAGAGACCGAGGCAAACCGCCTCAATTAGATATTCCGGCCAGTGTCGCCTTAGCGCATCGGTCATGCGCTGTTAGATGCGCAAGTGGTTTGAAGCGATGCGTCTAACTGTGAAGAAGTTTCAGAGAGGGTTTCAAGCAGCTCAACTGCTTAAGTCGTTAAGCGTTGCACCAGAAATGCTGAAGGGATCTTACTAAGACCTTGAACCATCAACGTCGAGCTTCAAAGCGCACGGCCTCGCTGCTCAATTGAGCTGTATAACATTCTTTATGCCGGTGCTCTTGCCGAGCAGCAACTCGCGATGCGTTTCCATGGGAAAGCGGCCCGTAATCATCGACTTCATCGCTTCCGGCCAGCTTTTTGAAAACTCACCGAGCTCGCGGATCGAAGCTTCGAAAGCCTCGCGGCCGGCATTTACGGTACCAAGGACAACCTGGTTCTTGAGCACGAGGTTTCGCATAATGAGATCTGTATCGATTTCGACCGGCGCTTTTCTACCGGGCACGCCCGTGAAAATAAAGATTCCGTTCGTGCCCAGATGCTTCATCATGTCGAAAGCCAAGCGTGAAGCGCCCGTGGCCTCGTAAACCAGATCGACATTGCCGATCGAGCCCGCAAGATCTTCCAGCGTTGTATCTTCTGCGGATAAGTACTTCGCGCCTATGCTCTCGAGCAGCGCGCTCTTCGAGTTCGGATCCGGCTCGCGGGCATAGACCCAGGTGCCAAAGCCGGCGTGAACCAGCGCCATAGCGCCGAGCAAACCGACGGGACCTGCGCCAAGCACTACCGCATTATGACAGTGCGCCTGGGCTTTGCCTGGGACAACCGCGCAGCTCCAGGGCAGGCGCTGTTGGATCTCCCAAACTTGCGCCAGCCCTTTTTCCGCTATAGTCAAAGGCTCTACCAATACGGCGAAGTCGCGGAGCTCACTCGGTACTAGATTCATAAATTCTTCATCATCGACGATAAACTGCGCCATAAACCCGTGCTGTTCTTTGATGCCGCGCTCCGTGAAATCCCCGGTAAAACAAAAATCCTGACGACGGGCGCGGCAGGCCATGCAATGCTCATGTGGACAAGGCCGCCGCACCATAGGCACGACGAGATCACCAGCCGCAAAGCGTGTTACTCGGGTACCGACTTCGACTACTTCGCCGAGGGATTCATGGCCGATGATTAGATGTTGCGATCCGCGCGGCGGCGTGCCGTACTCAAACGCGCAGATTTCCCGGTCCGTGCCGCAGACTCCTGCTTCAATCATGCGCAGTTTTACCTGCGTCGGCGACGTAATCTCGGGCTCGGCATCATCGATGATTCCGACCGTTCTGCTTGCAGGTGTGACGGCGATGGCGCGCATGCATAATCTCCTTCTGAAGGCTGCTGAACAGAGTCGTCGTGATGCCCGGGTATTAAGAATAACTAATCGAGACGGCGATTTCGATTGCGGAATTGAGCCGCTTTTTCACGTCCGGTTAAACTTAAGCGACAGGCTCGGATTCCCGGGTCGCGCAATTGCGACGAGACTTAAAAATGTACTGCTGGTTGGATGCTCTGTGTGGCAGAAAAGATGCGGTTTAGATTATTGCACCGG
Organism: Binatia bacterium; assembly: GCA_036258955.1. GTDB lineage: Bacteria > Desulfobacterota > Binatia > UBA9968 > UBA9968 > DATACQ01. Next base: position 4,647 of record DATACQ010000832.1, on the reverse strand, counting down.
GACCTCGGCCGCTCGTAATCGATGATAAACCGAACCGAGGAAGACGTTGACCTGAGGATTATCTGAAAAGCTGGGGAGTTTAGACCGAAGGTCAATCTTCGCGGCGACGAAAGAGGGCTTGCGCCTCCGCACGAGCATGAATAGCCGGGACTATTTTCATGCTGTACGGGCGAGCGTCCACTCCTGAATCACTTCGTGGTTTACGTGCCCGTTCCCGTAAAGGTCGTGCTGCTTACGGCTTGGCGCTGTAAGTACAGTGGTGAGCCCGGCCAACTCTCCTCAGCGACGGCTAGACAAAACGCAAACGTATCCCGCCGTTGCGTTTCCGGAAAATTTTTGGTGAGTTGCTTGCGCCTTCCAAGCGCAAAGCTACTGGTGCACCCGCTAGGCGAACCTTGTAAGAGCCGAAAATGCTCTTCATGGTGCCGATCACGAGATTGTCGTCATGGGTCAATTTAGTAAGCTCTTGCATGAGTTCCAAAAGAGATGTTCTGATTTTGGTGCGTTTCCGCACGGCTTTACCGTTCTTGCTGCTGACTTTCCGTTTCATACTTCCTCCCGACATTCTTTTAGATGCCTTGAAATGACGAAAGGTTCCAAGATTTGCCACCGGGAGGTCTTGCGGTCAAGCCTTGTAGGCAGCGGTTCGAAGAAGCGAGGAATGTTTATAGCGGCATTAAGCGCGAACCAATCGTTCACGCGCGGGTTGGTCTTCTGCGGGCGCGACTCTTGAGAAAGGTTAGAATGTTTCGGCGCACGGCGTCCGGCATATCTTCAGTACGGACGGAACGCATTACGGAAACGGTTTTCCGGAACGTTTTCAGAAAAGCGACGCAATCGGGACAAATTTCTAAATGCGCCTCGAACTGCCTTCTGAGCCGCGCCTCTAGATTATCGTGCAGATAATCTGAGACCAGCTCCGCAATCTCTTTGCAGGTTTTCTGATTAAGCCGATACAATCTACTATTGCGCGCTGCCATTGAATACCTCAGCTTGCAGAGTATCCTAGCTGCACGGCTAGTTTGCCCCGTAAAAAGAGACGCGCGCGGTGCAGGCGCGTCTTAACCGCCGAGACAGTCAGATTAGTGATCAGAGCAATTTCCTTGTCCGACATGCCTTCGACATCGCTCAGGACGACAACGCTCTTGTCCAACGGTTTCAGCTCATCGAGGGCATGTACGAGCATCTGGTGAATCTCCTGTCTCGCATATTTTTCTTCGAGAGTATCGGACCAATCGACCACGGGCCGAACCCTGTGGTGGTCATCTTTTTCAAACTTGGGCAAGAACTCATCATAGCGGTTTTCCCTATTTCTTTTGCCGCGCCGTATCTTGCCCAGTGCGGCATTCACAGTAAGACGGTACAGCCAGGTGGAGAACTGAGAGTTCCCTTGAAACGATTTGGCCTTGCGATAGGCAGTCCAAAACACATCCTGGACCGCTTCTTCGGCGTCAGCCGCGTCCCCAAGGATTCTCTGGGCAACGCTGTACAACTTAGATGAGTACAAATTAAAAATGGATTCAAGAGCCTGCTCGTCGCCGGCTTTCAGACGCTCAACAACCTGCGCTTCATCATCCTTCGGTTTGCGCCGCGGCGTAGCCGCTCGCTCCCCTCTGCGGGAAGACAGAGACATCGACGATGCTGTCGCGGCAATCTCGGCTACCGGCTTTGCTTCTGTGACTGGCTGTATAACCATAAACATCTCCTACCTTAACCAATCCAAGTTGATCGATTGTGGACGCCGTTAATCTTCTCGCCTCATTGTTTTCAAAAGAGTTTGAATAAACGGGGAGCAGTTGATTAGGCGCACGCGACCGGCGTCAACTCTCGCAAGTTTGCGCGCCGCGCCTTCATGTAAAAAAGTCACCCCCTGCATGTCTAGAACGATCATTTTCGAACCGCCCGCATGATGCCCGAGAAAAACCTGCTCAAAATCTTCATACGTTTCAGTACTGAGTATTCCATCCAGCTTCAGCCGGACGGCGTGTGCATTCTCCACAGTTTCAGTGATACGGAGCATGCTTGTCCTTACAGCACGCTGCGTGCCAGGCACTAAGTACGTAAAATCATGTAAAAATTTCCTTCCGCGACTTCTTTTTGTCGCGGTATATCGTTGCGACATGTCGCGACGCTTGCGAAATGGCGCGGTTACCGGTAAGCGATTGGTGCTATGGAAGTAGAACCGGGTGACTGCGGGGTTTTGACAGACTCAATGGCATGCTCCAATTCTGGCGGAGAGGCCGATGCTCTTCTAAGATTGCGCTTTATCGCTGAAGGAACAGCGGCTGCAACTGGCGAGGCGTTCTTTGCTTCGCTTACTCGCAACTTGGCGCGAGCACTCGAGGTGCGTTACTGTTTCGTATCTGAGTGCACTGAACCAAGCGCGCTAAAAGTTCGTATGTTGTCGTTCTGGCAGGAGGGCGAGTATGGCCCGCTAACCGAGTACTCCGTAGCCGGTCATCCATGCGAAAAAGTCCTAACCGGGGAGGTATGTCGTTATTCGGAAGGCGTTCAGGCGCTGTATCCTCAGGATCGTGGATTGGCCGCGTTAGGCGTGGAAAGTTATCTCGGCGTGCCGCTCAAAGATGCACGTGGCTCAACGGTAGGCCACCTGGTGGTGATGGACTCGCGGCAAAGGCCATTCGTTGACGACGAAGTTTCGATCATCAAAATTTTCGCGACGCGCGCCTGCGCGGAGTTGGAGCGTCAGAAGACCGAGGCAGCGTTAAGGAACAGCCAGCGCCGCTTGCAGGCCCTCCTGGAGATCAATAACGCCGTTGTGTCGAAGTTAAGCCGCGACGAGTTATTCCAAGCGATCGGCAATGCGCTGTGCCGAGTTGTGCCGTTTGATCGTCTGGCGCTTTCTCTCTTTGACGAGGCCGCGGGAGTGTTGCGCATCGCGACTTACGCCGGCTCGTACCAACGACCTGACTACAGCCCAATTGGACGCGTGCTCAAGCTGGACGATAGCCCCGCGGGTCAGGCGTTTGCGCGCCGAGAGGCTGTTGTGCGCCCTGATCTTGGAAGTGAAAGAAAGACGGCATCCGAAGAGCGCGCCTACGGTCACGGATTCCGTTCCATGTGCGCGCTCCCATTGTTGGTCTACGGGAGGGGTATCGGAGCCATCACCCTCGGGAGCCTCACCCCGTTTCAGTACGCGCAAGCGGATGCAGATTTTCTGATGAGCTTAGCGGGCCAAATCGCTCTGGCCGTTGATAATATGACCGCGCACGAAGAGACCGAGGAACTGAAAGCCAGGTTTCAAGCCGAAGCGGTCTACCTGCAGGAAGAAATTAAGACCGAACATAATTTTGACGAGATCATCGGCCAGAGTGCTCCGCTCCGTGAAGTGCTGCGCAAGATCGAACAAGTCGCGCCTACGGATGCGACGATCTTGATCAACGGCGAGACCGGCACGGGCAAAGAGCTCCTGGCCCGTGCGGTGCACAGTCGGAGCAAACGAAACAGCCGGCCTCTCGTAAAAGTCAACTGTGGTTCGATCCCGTCGGGCTTGGTCGAGAGCGAGCTTTTCGGCCATGAAAAAGGCGCATTCACCGGCGCCACGCAGCGGCGCATCGGCCGCTTCGAGTTAGCCAATGGGGGGACGATTTTTCTGGACGAAGTCAGCGAGTTGCCCGTGGACACGCAAGTTAAGTTGCTTCGGGTTCTGCAAGAGGGAGAGTTCGAAAGGGTAGGCAGCAGCCAAACCATCAAAGTTGACGCGCGTGTGATCGCCGCAACCAATCGCGACCTGAAAGAAGCAGTCCGTTCCGGAGTCTTTAGGCCCGATCTCTTCTATCGTCTCAATGTGTTCCCGCTCCACGTGCCGCCACTGAGACACCGGACGGAAGACATTGCGCTTCTCGTAAGCTTTTTTCTGAGCAGGTTCGGCGCCAAACTGGGCAAAGAGCTTCGTGGTGTATCACAGAGATCCATGCAGTGTCTGATGCAGTATCAGTGGCCGGGCAATATCCGCGAGCTGCAGAATGTGATCGAGCGCGCCGCGGTGTTGGCGAAGGGGCCCGTCGTGGAAGTTGACATTGTCCCGTCGCGCGATGACGATGCAGTCGAACCCGCTCCGGCTATCGACACACTGCAAAACATCGAACGCAACCACATCCTTCGCGCGCTGAGCGAGACCCGGTGGGTGATCCACGGCAGGAAAGGCGCCGCGGAGATCCTCGGCATCAACCCGAGCACGTTAAGATCGCGAATGGAAAAGTTGGGAATTAGGCGCCAGACGTAACGCCAGCGACACATTAATCCGTTCGAGCCTTTGCAAACGCTTGGCGAATTTAGCGGTCTGAGCGTTCGTCATCCGACATGGATCGCGGGCATCGATGTTCGCAGAATGCGCCCGAAAACATCCATGTCAGCCTGGATTCCAGCGCTCCATGCCGGAATGACGATGCGCGGCGTGCGTTCAACGAACGAGTCGCTCGCATGGCTTGTTTCAACGAAGTGTTCATAAGCTTACGCTCGCCCACCGACGATGAAAATGGCCCACACTGTGCGTGCCGCCGTCCGAGAGCAAGCCTCTTCGGTCGCGGCCAATAGTGCAGTACCTTGAGGCGAACGGCGACCACATAGAGTAAGGCAACTCAGAGAAGAAATGCCCATTAGCGCTAATACGCACAAGGCGGCGAC
>DATACQ010000831.1:0-2333 GCA_036258955.1 Binatia bacterium | reverse complement strand
CCCAGAGCATGACGAAACCCAGAAGTAGATTTCCCAAATCCAGCCAGTGCGCCTGCTCCGGCGGCGGCCCGGCCTGATCCCGGCGCATCGACACCGCTGCAAAGATGATCGCGAACGCGAAGGCTGCAAGGGCATGTCCCCCTAAAAAGTGCACACCGAAGATCGTTGAGTACCAGTGGGGTTCAAGGGACATGATCCAATCCATGGAAGCGAAAGTAATGGTCAGAACGTAAACCACCAAACCCGGTGCGCTGACGGCGCGCAGGCGCGTTGCCGCCCGCCCATCGGGCTCGGCCCGGCTTTCGGCGGACCAGCGGCCGATCACTACTGCGGCACCGATCCAAAGCGCGAAGTAAATCAGCGTGCGGACGAGAAAGAACGTGCGATTCAAGTAAGCGGCTTTGTGCTGCAGCAAAGGGTCCTGGGCGACTTGTTCGGGGCGCGCCCATTCATAGAGATGGTGCAGACCGAAGGCGAGGGGCAGGAAAAGCAGCGCCATCACCGGCAGCGTCTTCATTCCGGATTCGACGAGTTGTCGGATTAAATCGCCCCAGCCGCCGCCGGAAAGATTGTGCAACATCACAACCCCGAGACATCCGAGCGCGATCCCGAGCCAGAAGACATAAGCGAAAAGATACGACTGAAAGAACTGTTGGCGGCTGATGATGGCGCCGAGGAGGCACAAGGCCAAGCCCAGGAGCCCCAGCAGCAGCGCGCCGCGCTCCAGACGATCCCATGCGCCCGACGGTCGAGGTGCGTCCATCAGCGTTGCTCTCCAAGCAGCTTCGCGCGCGCATCCGGCGGCACGTCATTGAGACTTGCGTGCTGGCTTAATTGGAGGGCGCGAACGTACGCCACTATCGCCCAGCGATCTTCGGGCGGAATTTGTTGGGCGTAACTCGGCATCGCGGCAAATCCCTGAGTGATCACGCGAAAGAAATGGCCGGGTGGCTGTTTGCGCAGTATGTCGGTGTGGAGGGAAGCAGGCGGTCCAAAGCCGCGCCGCGCTACCATTCCGTCGCCGTAGCCCGTGCGGCTATGACAAGGCGAGCAAAAAATATCGTAGCGCTCCTTCCCGCGTTCCAATACCTCGAGGGTGACGGGGAAGGGGAAACTGGTGGCCGGCGCGCCCCCCGACATTCCGGTATAAAGCACCTCGTCTTCTCTGAGGGCCCCACGAGGCACCGTATTCTCGACCAGCGGACGCGCGGATTTGCCATCCTCGAAAAAATTGCTTGGCTCCAGCGGATCGTAGCGTGGCTGATCGGCCATTTGCTGGCGGCAGCCGGCTACGGCTGCCGCAGTGACGAATAGTAGAATCAGGATAAGCAGCTCTGAGATCGCGGACTGGCGCATTTTACGAAAGTCGTTCAAGGGTTCAGAAGTTAAAATGTTCAAGGTCGCCTAGCGCACCGCGGATTGAACCCTTGAAGAAATATTAGAGTTCAACTTCACTCACCCGTCTCGGCCCTAGACCCTCCAGAAAGCGCCGCGTGGCAGCGCGATCGAATTTGAGATCGGCGGCCTCGATGCATAAGAAAAAGCGATCGTGGGTCGCAAGACTGAAATACGGAACATTGAAGATCGGATGGTAAGGCATCGGTAAGCCGTTAAGAGCAAGCATGCCGAGAACCGCAAATAGACCGGCTACCAGGACGGTCATTTCGAATGTCACCGGAATGAACGCGGGCCAGCTATGTAGCGGGCGACCGCCGATGTTCAATGGGTAGTCGATGACCGAGATATAATACTGGAGAAAATAGCCCAGTCCGGCGCCTAGTATGCCGCCGATCAGCACGAGCAATGGTACCCAAGTTCGCCCAAGCTCGAGCGCCTCGTTCAAGCCCTCCACCGGAAAAGGAGTATACGCGTCCATCTTGCGGTATCCGGCGTGGCGCGTTTCGCGGGCCGCCGAGACCAAGTCCTCGGGATTATCGAACTCAGCCAGAATACCGTAGATCGGGAGTTCCAGCGGCAGTGCTTGAGTTTCAGGTTTCATTCTTTGGTTTGCTCCGGAATCAGCTTCGCTCCCTGATTCTCCCGGTGCCGGGCGACGATTCCGGCGGCGGAACATCCGCGAGCATGCCGCTCATTTCGAAGATCGAGATCATTGGGAGAAAACGAATGAACAGAAAGAGCAGCGCTAAAAATAGACCGATGGTGCCGATGTAAGTGGCCCAGTCCCACATCGTTGGCAGGTACATCCCCCAGGCGGAAGGTAGAAAGTCGCGATGCAGGCTAGTGACCACAATGACGAACCGCTCTAACCACATGCCAACGTTCACGATGACCGCAATAACGAAAAGCGCAAGCACGTTGGAGCGCACCCGGTG
>DATACQ010000830.1:0-4706 GCA_036258955.1 Binatia bacterium | reverse complement strand
GGAAGCTATTCAGATTGCCACGGAGGGGCGCGTCCGCGCACTCTATGAAGCGGGCATCAAAAGCTCAGCGTCGAATCTCATTGCCAGTGGTACGGGCACCGACTGTATTGCCGTGGTTTCCCTTGGCGGCCAGCGCGCGCGCTATTGCGGCAAGCATACACGACTCGGCGAGCTGATTGGCATGGCAACGTACAATGCGGTTAGAATCGGAATTTTGCAGGGTAAAAGGATGGACGCGCGGTCTGATTGAGACTCTCCATTGGATTGGCATGCCATTCAAAACTCAGCGGCGGCGCTCTTGATCGGCGCGTTTTTTTTGGATCTCCTCATCGGCGATCCGCGCTCGCTGCCACATCCCGTGGTCGTGATGGGCAAGGTAATCGCGAGCGGCGAACGGCTTTTGTGGAGCGGCAAACCACGACGCGATTTCGTTGCTGGCCTCGCCCTTTCAATCGTTTTGATAGCGCTGTCAGCAGGCACAACTCTGGGACTTATCACTTTGTTCAGCTTGTTGCCGTCATGGCTCGGCTTCGGCGCGACTATCGCTCTCGCTTCCACAACGCTGGCGACGCGCGGCCTGCTTGACGCCGTAAAACGCACCGAAGCGCCGCTGCGCGACGGCAACCTTGCCGTCGCACGGACGCAACTCTCCCATATCGTTGGGCGGGAGACAACAAATTTGAACCGCGAAAAAATCATGCGCGCCAGCCTCGAATCCTTGTCGGAAAACACCTGTGACGGCATTATGGCGCCGTTATTTTATCTGTTTCTCGGCGGTGTCCCGCTGGCAATGGCTTACAAGGCCATCAATACTCTCGATTCGATGATCGGCTACCGCACGGAGCGTCACTTTTATTTTGGCAAGGCTGCAGCTCGTCTAGATGACGCGATGAACTTTATCCCCGCGCGGCTAACGGCGCTGTTCATCGTTATCGCGACCCCGGCATTGCATTTGAGTCCGAGTCGGGCCCTGCGCGTCGTATGGCGCGATCACGTGAATCACCTCAGCCCCAATGCAGGCTATCCGGAATCGGCTCTGGCCGGCGCCTTGGGTATCCGCCTCGGCGGCCCGAGTATTTACTTCGGCAAAGAAGTGTATAAACCGTACATGGGCGACGATCTGAAGCCGGTCGGCATCGAAATGTTGAAAGAAGGACGGGTCTTATGTCTGGTCACGGCGATGCTCTCGCTCGGAACTTTCGCGCTTCTGTCGATGATCCGCGGCTAGCGCCACTTCTCAACAGGACCCACGGCGGCGATGTCGATACTTGGGCGCGCAGCGCGGGCGTCGAGGCCAGTGACATTCTCGATTTCAGCGCCAGCATCAATCCCTTAGGACCACCGCGCTCGGCGCTCAAGGCATTTGTGAAAAGCTACCGCGAGATTTCGCGCTATCCCGACCCCTATGGAGAAAAACTCAAAACGGCTTTGGCCGAACGCCACGGCATGAGTTCGTCGGAAGTCTTGCTCGGCAACGGCTCGACCCAGCTTATCTATCTCGCATGCGCGGCGCTACGGCCGCGCCATGCAGTCATTGTCGGCCCGGCATTCTCCGAATACACTAATGCCCTATTGCTCGCTGGAGCCACGGTCCAGCAATTCTTTCTTGATACCGAGGATGATTTTCATCTCTCGTTACACAAGTTTATGGCGGCATGGGACAAAGATTGCGACGTTGTTTTCCTCCCCACGCCGAACAGCGTAACCGGTCAGTTGGTCCCGAGGGTTGCGATCGAGAAAATCGCAGAGGCTGCCCGCGCTCGGAAATGCTTTGTGGTTATTGATGAAGCTTTTGTCGACTTCGTCGAGGTCGCCTCGGCAAAATCGCTGGTCCGGCAGAATCCCTACTTGATCGTGTTGCGTTCTCTCACCAAATACTACGCCTTGCCCGGGCTTCGGCTCGGATACTGTTTGGCTGAAGCTTCGACCGTGGCGCGGCTTGCGGCTTATCAGGAACCCTGGTCGGTCAATGCTCCTGCATTAAACGTAGCGCTCGCTTGCCTTAAGGACGCGTGCTTCGCGATCAAGACCGAACGGTGGCTTGAGAAGGAGCGCGGGTTTCTGTCGCACAGGCTGAGCGCGCTCGCCGGCTTTAGTCCATTCCCGTCGGAGGCCAATTTCCTGCTGGTCAAAACCTCCCTGAACGGTCTCAATGCGGTGCAACTTCGCTCTTTTTTGATAGCAAAAGGGATACTCATACGCGCTTGCGACTCCTTTGCTGGACTCGGCACGGAGTATTTTCGCATCGCCGTCAAGCGGCGCAGAGACAACCTCCGGCTGCTCGCGGCGCTCCGGGCAGGAATTGCATCATCAAAAAACGGCATACTGCGGTGAAGAACTACATGATTTTGGTCACCGGCGGCGCGCGCGCAGGCAAAAGCCTATATGCGGAGGCGCGTGCCGAAGGCTCGGGGCAGAAACGGGTCTATATCGCGACCGCCGAAGCCAAAGACGAAGAAATGTCGCGCCGCATCGCCGAACATCGCAACCGTCGTGGCCACCTGTGGGTCACGATTGAAGAACCCGAGAATTTGCCTGAGACGCTCCTGTCTCAGCGCGCTCAAACGGACGTTGTCCTGGTGGATTGCATCACACTTTGGCTGAGCAATCTGCTCTTGCGTCATAGCGCCGAATCCGCGGCGCGGAGAGTTGACGAATTAGCAGAAATCCTCCCGGGTTTGGACTTCCACGTCATATTGGTTACCAACGAACTTGGCTGGGGCATTGTGCCGGATAATGCTCTGGCGCGGCAATTTCGCGATCTCGCGGGTTGGGCCAATCAGCGGATTGCTTCAGTTGCTAACGAAGTCGTTCTTATGGTTGCCGGCGTTCCAATGATCGTCAAGAAGGAAACGGCATGTCCCTAGCAGAGACGCTGCCCGAGATTCGCCCCCTCGATCGCGCTAGCGAAAGCGTCGCGCAGGAACGCCTCGACTCGTTGACAAAGCCGCAGGGGAGTCTCGGCAGGCTAGAGGAGCTGGCGCGCCGCATCGCTGTAATCCAAGGACTAGTACCGCCGCGCCTTGGACAAAAGCTGATCTTCGTTTTCGCGGCGGACCACGGCATAACCGAGGAGGGCGTCAGCGCCTATCCCAAAAGCGTTACCGCTCAGATGATCCATAACTTTCTTAACGGCGGGGCAGCCATAAACGTGATGGCGCGCCAATACGGCGTCGATACAGAAGTCGTCGATATGGGCGTCGATGTTGATTTCCCTCATATTGAAGGATTGCACCAGTGCAAGGTGCGCCGCGGCACCGCCAACTTTGCTCGTGGACCAGCAATGACACGCGCTCAAGCCTTGCAATCTATCGACTTAGGAATTCATCTCACCCGCGAAGCAGCCACTAAGAACTTATTCCTCCTAGGCACCGGCGATATGGGCATCGGCAATACCAGTAGCGCGACGGCGATCTTTTGCGCTTTGACGGGCATTGCACCGGCCGCAGCCACCGGCCGGGGAACGGGCATCGATGATGTGACTCTGGCGCGAAAAATTTTCTGCATCGAGAAAGGTCTCGAGCTCAACCGCCCGGAGGTCAACGATCCTTTAGATGTACTTGCCAAAGTCGGCGGCTTCGAGATCGGTGCGATAACCGGAGTGATATTGGCGGCGGCCAGGTTTCACATACCCATGCTGCTGGATGGCCTTATCGCCGGAGCTGCCGCGCTTCTCGCCCAGCGATTTTGTCCCGAAGTTCGGGATGTTCTCTTCGCCTCGCATGTTTCGGCTGAACCAGCGCATCGCATGATGCTCGAGGAACTCAGGCTCGCCCCTGTACTGGATCTTCGCATGCGTCTTGGCGAGGGAACGGGCGCGTGCTTGCTCATGGGATTGCTTGAGACAGCGGTGAGAATCATGGATGAGATGGCGACGTTCGCATCCGCTGGTATTAAGGAAAAACTTCCGTGAGCGCGTTTTTCGCGGCGCTCCAGTTCTTGACTGTTTTTCCCAGACCCAAGCGCATGGAGTATTACGGCGGCGAACTGGGGCCGGCAGTAATCTTCTTCCCGGTGATCGGCTCCTTATTGGGCATGATTCTAGCGCTGGCGGACGTTGTGCTCGAACTATTTGCAAGCGCGGAACTGTCGAGCGTTACGTTGGTCGCGATTATAACCCTGCTGACGCGCGGCCTCCACCTGGACGGGCTCGCAGACACTTTTGACGGCCTCGGCGCCGGCGGCGAGCGCGAGCGCGTTCTCCATGTCATGCAGGACAGCCATACCGGCGCCTTTGGTGTCATTGCGATCGTGCTGGTGCTGTTCTTTAAAGTTTACGCCATCGAAAGCATCGAAGGAGAGCGCTGGCGCGCGCTGCTCGCCGCGCCGGCCCTGGGACGTTGGGCGATGGTGCTGCTGGGCTACGGCTCGAAGGCGGCAAAGGCCGGCTTGGGCGCGAGTCTGATCGATCATCTGAAAACGAAACATGTTGTCCTCGCTACGCTTCTCACATTGATTTTGGTTTCGGCTGTTCTACGAGGCGTCGGTATTGCTGTGATGATCGGGATTGCAGTATTCGTCCTAGCAAGCAAACAGTATTTTCATTACCGCCTGGGTGGCGTTACCGGCGACACGTTCGGAGCCGTCGGCGAATTGAGCGAGACTTCCGTTTTGGTAGTTCTTGCTCTGGGAGTAAGATGAGCCGCTGGTCAAAGATCATTTCCGTCCATCTGCCTGCCGGCTTTTTTTCTTTGGCGGTATTTACT
>DATACQ010000829.1:0-2340 GCA_036258955.1 Binatia bacterium | reverse complement strand
GGCGCCGATGGATGAAGCGGCCTCGCGCGTCTCGGTCAGCTTTGTCGAGCCGGAGAAATTCACCGATGCGCGCCGCGCTGAGATGGCGCCCACTGCCGCGGGAGTGCTGCGCGAATTGGAGAAATTCTTGATCGAAGCCGGCGCATCTTACCTGCCCGAAACCATGAAACTGAACATCCGGGTTACCGACGTCGATCTCGCCGGCGACTTCGAACTGTTTCGCGGTCCGCAAGCCGATCAAGTGCGCATCACGAAAGGTCTCTACCCGCCGCGCATTATGCTGGAATTCGAGATCATCGATGGCGCCGCGGCGGTGGTCAGATCAGGCAAACGCGACTTAACCGATATCAATTACCAACTTCGCAGCGTTTACCCGAGAGAGGACTACCTGCGCTATGAAAAGGGTATCTTGCGCGACTGGCTGCGCGCCGAGCTTGGCGTTTTGAACGCCGGCCAGAGCAACTAACGCGCGAGGAGACAATCCAGATGAAGCTGCTGCACAAAGTCATTTTTTGGTCTCATCTGCTCGCCGGCATCATCGGCGGGGTTGTCATCTTCATTATGTCGGCTACCGGCTTCATTCTCATGTACGAGCACCAGCTGGTCGAATGGGCCGAGCGTGACGTGCGCGAGATCACAGCTCCCAGCGCCGCTGCGCGGCGTTTAGGTTTAGATGATTTGGTCGCCCGAGCGCACGCCCAGAATCCCGATGCCCGGCCCACGGGGGTGGTACTGCGCAACGAACCAACCGCGTCGGTTGCGGTTGGCTTCGGCCGTGACGGCGCAACCTACGTCAATCCATATACCGGTGAGGTGTTGGGCAAGGGATCGAAGCTCGATGCTTGGTTTCACGACGTTATCGATTGGCATCGCTGGCTCGGCGCGGAAGGCGACGGCCGCGCCACCGGGCGCGCCATCACCGGCATCTCTAATCTTGCCTTCTTCTGGCTTGCCATCACCGGAGTCTATCTCTGGTGGCCGCGCAGCTGGCACTGGCGAGGATTGAAACCGAGTCTCGTTTTTAACCCGCGGCTGCGCGGCAAAGCACGTGACTGGAACTGGCACAACGTCATCGGCTTCTGGTCATCCGGCGTGCTGGTCGTGCTGACACTCACCGCCGTCGTCATGTCGTATCCATGGGCCAACGATCTGCTTTACACCCTCGCGGGCAGCGAGCCGCCACCGCGAACGCAAGGCTCGAGTCCCATAGCGCAAGCGCAGGGGCGCGGCGCGATCGAGGCCGGCGAGCGCAAGCCGCTGGCGAGCTTCGATGCCTTTCGGGAGCGCGCCGAGCAACAAGCTCCCGGTTGGGTCATGATGATGATGCGCCTGCCGACGCGCAGCGATGGGCCGATCACAATCTTGATTCAGGAGCCGAGCGCCCCGCACATCTTCGCGCGTTCGCAGCTCCAGCTCGATCGCTCAACCGCGGAATTAATCAAATGGGAACCCTACGCCGACGCCAGCGTGGGACGAAAACTTAGAGTTTGGGTGCGTGGTCTCCATACAGGAGAAGCTCTCGGCTTTCTTGGCCAGACCGTCGCCGGCTTGGCCTCGCTCGGCGGCTGCTTTTTGGTCTGGACGGGTTTGGCAATGGCTTGGCGGCGCTTCCGTTACCGGAAAGGCGAAACAGACGAGGTATTGATCGAGGAATCCGCGACCGAGCGAGCCGAAATGAGTCCGGCAATTCTAAAACCCACATCGCAAATCAATGAAAGATCCATGGAGGTGTCGAGTATCAATATGGAAGAAACGAACTCTACCGCAAGCAACGGCCATTCTCACAACAGGTATCACGACACTCGCACCGAATGGACCACGAGGCCCTTCAACGCCGAGTCGGTGTTAATTCTTTACGGTACCGTCACCGGCACTGCCGAATCGGTGGCGCATAAATTGGCGGCGAGACTGCGCCGACACGGCGTCACTGCGGGCGTCAGGGACATGGCACACTGTCAACCCAGCGTCCTGGAGGCGACAAATCTCGCGTTGATCGTGATTAGCACCTATGGAGATGGTGAGCCCCCGGATGACGCGGCGAATTTCTATCAAGCGATCATCAATGGCCGGGGATTGAACTTAAGCGGTCTACAGTTTTCCGTCCTCGCCTTAGGAAATAGAACGTTCGATCATTTCTGCCGCTGTGGCAAAGAGATCGACAAAGCCTTGGAGCGCTACGGCGCGCGCCGGATTTATCCCCGTGTCGATTGCGACGTCGATTACGAGGTGCCGGCAAAGCATTGGCTGAACGGCGTGCTAGTGGCCCTGGAACAAAACGACCGTATCGGTTTGTCCGCATGAACATGCGCAAGAGAACAGCGGTGCGAAAACTAACGTATT
>DATACQ010000828.1:0-9900 GCA_036258955.1 Binatia bacterium | reverse complement strand
GAAGTGGCGCAGAGGGTCGCTGAGATATTACTTTCCACCGAGTCGATCCAGGCCTATAAGGTTAACCCTTTTGTCTTCGTCTCCGGCCGCATCTCGCCGGTCTATATTGATTGCCGCAAGCTTTTGTCTTTTCCGGCCGAGCGAGAATTTATCGTGGCGGCCTTGGCAAAGATGGTCGAGAGCGAAATCGGCATAGACAAAATAGACGTCGTCGCGGGAGGCGAAACCGCGGGCATTCCTTACGCTGCTTTTGTCGCACATCTCATCCAGAAGCCGATGATTTACATCCGCAAACAGCCGAAAGGCTATGGCGGCACCAAGCAGATCGAAGGCATTCTCGAAGCCGGAAAGCGAGTGTTGCTGGTCGAGGACCTGATCACCGACGGGCTCAGTAAGCTGCGCTTCAACATCGGCATCCGCGGTGCCGGCGCGAGAATGACGCACTGCCTGTGCGTTTTTGATTATGCTTCCGACCGGTTAAACCAACATGAAGGAAAGGAAGCCCTGGCCAAAAACGACATACAATTGCACGTGCTAGCCAATTGGGATGACGTTCTCGATACGGGCACGAGCAAGAAATATTTCACCGAAGAACAGAAAAAGCAGATCACAGAGTTCTTAAAAGATCCGGAGAATTGGGGCCGGAAAATGGGCTTCGTGTAAACCGCTGAAAAGGGCGCACCTGCTTCGTCAGACTGTGTGAAAACTCCGTTCCTGGTTCGACTGGGGTCACCACGAACGGAACACGGATCAGCAAAATGGGTACTTTATCCGTTCGCCCTGAGCGCCGTCGAAGGGCTCCTAACACTTTTCCCAGAGTCTGTCGTTGCGCTTGCCCGACTCGCGTCAACGTACTGCGGACGTACGCTTCCGCTCGTCGCTCGTCGCGCGCCTCGCATCTGGACCGTTTTGACCGGTTTACGGCATGGTGTGTTGAAGAGGCTGAGTTCAATGACATGCGAGTTTTTGCGGCCCTAATGAAAACCCGAAATCCAAAACTCGAAACCCGAAACCGTAAGTGCTGATATGAAAACACTGATTCGTAATGCTCTCATTGTTACGATGAATGAGCGAAATGAAATCATTGAAACAGGTTCGATTGTTCTCGATGGCAACCGGATCTCCTACGTGGGGCCTGCTCAGTGGATACCTGCGGGGCCGTTTGAAAGAACTATTGACGCGGACCGCATGATCGCCCTGCCCGGAATGGTCAACGCTCACTGTCACTCGCCGGCCAACCTCGTCCGCGGCATGATGCCGAGCAAACCACTGGAAATCTGGCGCGCCTACTATCGCGCCTCGCTGCGCGATATGCGCGACGAAGATTTCTACGCCAGCGCGTTGCTTGGCGGCATGGAGATGCTGAGGAATGGCGCGACGACGGTGCTCGATCACTTCGCCGGCAACGGCGACTGCCGTTTCATGGGCGCCGGCGGTGCGATCCAGGCCATGCGCGATCTGGGATTACGCCATGTGGCTGCGCTGACTATCACGGATAAGAACTACGAAGACACGATTCCTCTCGGCGAAACCGCGGCGTCTCTCAGTGACGAGATCAAGCGTATGAGCGCCAGCGAGGCGAAGAATACTAAAGCCTGGCTGAATGAATGCGAAGAGTTCGTCGAGACATTTCACGCGCCGGAAAAACTGACGATCGCGTGCCCGGGGCCGTCTGCCGTCCAACGCTGCTCTGATGAGTTGCTTGCCGGCGCGGCCGAGATGGCGGCCAAAAGAAATCTTCCGATGCACATTCATCTCGCTGAAACGAAGGCGCAAGCGGTTCAGGGCAGTAAGCTATACGGCCATTCGCTGCTGCAGCATCTCGACGCGGTCGGCATCCTCGCAAGCAACGTATCCTGCGCGCATTCGATATGGATCGAAGAAGAAGACGTGGCGCTGTTCGCTCGCCGCGGCGCGACACCGGTGCATAATCCCGCGAGCAATCTGCGCATTGGCAGTGGCCTCGCGAAAATCAGAGATTTCCTTAGAGCCGGCGTCAACGTGGGGCTAGGAACCGATGGCTCGGCCTCGAACGATGGACAGAATATGTTCGATGCGGTGCGTTTGGCCGCATTGATTCACAATCAAGCGGGCACGGATTTCAATCAGTGGGTGAGACCCGTCGAAGCACTTGCCATGGCTACACGCAACGGCGCGCGCGCGTTTGGCCTGGACGCCGGCATCCTGGCGAGCGGGAAATTAGCCGATGTTATTTTGCTGCGCCGCGACAGTACAGCATTCACGCCACTCAATGATGTCGTCGGCCAACTTGTTTTCTGCGAGAACGGCAGCGACGTTCATACGGTCATCGTCAATGGGGAAGTGGTCGTCGACGGAGGTAAGCTGACGAAAGTCGATGAAATGGAAGTATTGCGGCTTGCTGAGCAGTCCCGCAGCAGGCTGGACGCATCGATGCAGCGCCAACTGGAGGCTGCTAAAACGATGGAACCTGCATTAACAGAGATGTATTTTCGCGTGTTCAGTAAATCCCCCCAATGACAAAGCGGGCAACGGGGATTTGCAGGTTTGCGCGAGCCAATCGATAACTCTGGACTTTGTCAAAAGCGGGTTCGGAGCCGTGCAGAGCGCAGCCTCCATACGCTCACACTGATGGCCGGCGGATATGCCAGTCGGTTGCTTGCTCGTAGGCGTAGGCTACGCGGAAACAGGTCGCTTCCTCGAAGGCGGGTGCGACGATCTGCATACCGACGGGCAGAGGCCCGTCGGTAAAGCCGCAGGGCACTGAAATCGCCGGCAGTCCGGCCAGGTTAAACGGGTTGGTAAAATTGGGTCGGAGGTTCTGTTCATTGGGGTCCAACGTGTCGAATGCATCGGGAGGGCGCGCGATGGTGGGCGTGACGAGGACATCGACTCGCGCAAAATTTTCCAGCATCTGCTGATTGAGGACCGCGCGCGCTCGTTGCGCGGTGATGTAATCCGCCGCGCTCAGGAACGCTCCTTCAAGCATGCGGCGTCGGACCGAACTGCCGAATTTTTCCGGCATCGTCTGGAAGGTCTTTTCATGGTAAGCGTAGGCTTCGCCGACGAGAATGGTTTGATTTGCCTTGCGCGCTAGGGAAAAGGGCTGCCCGTCGATATCGATCACATCGGCACCGAGCTGGTGTAGCTTTTTCACCGCTTCGTTGAAGACGCCTTCAGTTTCTGGAGCGACGCCGAGGTTCTCGTCGAACCAATTTGCCCGCGGCAGCCCGATCCTCAGGCCGCGAATACCTTGATATAGACTAGCGCGGAATTCCGGTACCGCGATGCGCGCCGACGCAGCATCCTTGCCATCGAATCCGGCGAGCGCCTGGAGCATAATCGCGCAATCTTGCACGCATCGCGCCATGGGGCCGGCGTGGTCTAGCGACCAGCTCAGCGGTACAACGCCGTAACGGCTTACACGGCCGTAAGTGGGTTTGATGCCGACGACGCCACAGTGAGCGGCGGGATTGCGGATCGAGCCGCCGGTGTCTGAGCCTAGCGCGCCGTAACAAAAGCCCGCGGCTAACGCCGCGCCGGAGCCGCTGCTGGATCCACCCGTCACGTGGGCCGTGTTCCACGGGTTTTTCACGGCGGGAAACGGCGCATCTACTGAGGGGCCGCCAAACGCGAACTCGTGCATGCCCAACTTGCCTAGAAGAATGGCACCGGCTTCCGTCAGTTTGACAGTAGCCGTAGCGTCATATTCCGGAAACCAAATTTGCAAAACGGCTGAGTGGCACGTCGTGCGAATGCCTTTGGTGAGGTAGAGATCTTTAAAGGCAATAGGAATGCCGTGCAATGCGCCGCGATCGGTTCCCGCTCGAAGCTCCTCGTCCGCTTGCCGCGCCCGTTCCCGGGCGAGGCCAGCCGTGAGCGTAATAAAGCTATGGAGTTTGCTGTCGATGGATTCGACGCGGGCGAGACAGGCATTGGTCAGATCCATGGCTGAAAAGCGTTTGCTCCGAAGGCCGGCCGCGGCTTCCACGATGGATAAAAAGCTAAGCTCGTCGGCGGACATTCCGGCTAGTCCTTCTTGCCTGCGGCCGCTCCGAACACAGACGCCGGCTCGTCATCGTGTGAAACCAAGGCGCGCAGCTCGTTGACTTGTTTACAGGCGCGGTTCACCCCCGGAAGCAATTGCTTTAGTTCGTCTTCGCTCAGCTCTAGACCGGCGCGCTGTGCTCTCGCGCGCAGCTCATCCAGCGTAACTTCCGACGGCATCTTCACCTTCCCCATTGCATGAATGCCCTCTCATCGAAGCTTCCTATGCCTCTTGCCTCTTTTATTTCTTTGGCACGAGGATTTCTTTCAGTTTGGCGACTAAACTCTGGTCCACTTGATAGAGCTTGCGCGCGATGCCTTCCACCTCGGCGCCGCTGAGCGGTTCGATTTCCAAGTTGGACTTGGTGATCTCGGCGGCGAATTCTTTGTCCTTCATGGTGGCATCGAATGCGTTACGCAAGATGGCGAGCCGTTCTTTGGGCGTCTTGGGCGGCAGCGCGTAAGCTCGAAGAATCGCCGAGGGCGCGTGAATACCCGCGTCGATCAATTGTTTGGCTTCAGCCGTCTTCGCAAGATCGATGGCATTCGGGACGTGAGGTATATCCGCGGCTTTTTCCCCATTGATCTGCAAGACCGGAAACACGTCCCCGGAGTCCAGCCCTTTTTTCCAGGTGGAGCGAATGGATGCCCAAGTCCAGCAGCCTCCGTCAACCTCGCCCGACTCGGCAGCAACGCGAATAAACGATGTGCCTTTGTAACCTTCGATCAATTGGATTGGAAGTTTTAAAGTAGCCTGCAACATGCGCGGGACATCGGAATCGTTCGCGCCTGGCGCTTCGCCGCCCAGCTTCACGGGTTTCTTCGCCGCTAACCACTGGTCGAGGTTGGTGATGCCGCTGGCCTTCGTGAGCGCGCACACATTTTGATCCTGAACCGGCGCGCCGAGCCACTCGAAACGCCTGCCATCAAATTCAACTCCCTGATCGCCGAGAATCTGTTGGAGCAGCAACGAGCCAATGAAGTTTCCAATAGTCAAGCCATCGGCCGCAGACGCTTTGTACAGATAGTTGGCGGCCAGGCGGCTTCCAGCGCCGGCCATGTTGTCGACAATCATGGCCGGAGTGCCGGGAATATGTCGCGGCATATGCCGCGCGATAATCCGAGCGTACTGATCGAAACCTCCGCCGGCGGAAAACCCGACGATGATACGGATCGTTTTACCTCGATAAAAATCCTGGTCTGCCGATGCGGCGCTTGCGCTCCGAGCAAGAAGCAAAATCAGCAAAAGCACCGTTACGCCGGCGACTTTGATCATGGCACCTCCCTAACCTGTTTCGTCCAACGGTTCAAAACGGTTGAGCTTAGAACCGCTTAAGCTTTGAACGTTTAACGAGTCGAACCATCGCGCTAGCGTAAGTTACCCGTATGTCCGAGAGAATAGCGTCCGGGTTGGGGCCATACCGTGAGACCGTGAGGCTCTGTTTTCACAGGAATCTTCTTGATCTCACCGCCGATGGTGTCGATCACGTAAATCTCGTTATCGTACCGTCCTGAGAGCCAGAGTTGCTTGCCGTCGATGCTGATATTTCCCATATCGGGGCTGCCGCCGCCGGGAATCGCCCACGTATTTGTCACTTTTCGGGTGGCGAAATCAATAACCGAAACGCTTCCTTTACCCTTAGGCGGGCCATACACTCGCGCGACGCCGCGGTTAGCGACGTAGAGCTTGGTTCCATCGCGGCTCGGATAAAGACCGTGGGTTCCGATGCCTGTTTCGATATGACCAACTTCCTTTAAACTATCGCCATCCACGATGAAAACGCCTCTGGCTTTCATGTCGGCGACAAAGAACACCTTACCGTCGGGAGAGATGCGCACGTCCTGCGGCATGCCTCCTTTGGAGAGCCTGAGATAGCCGGCAACTTTCCGGCTCACCAGGTCAATTTTGGCAACGGCTTGCCCGTATTCACAGGTAAAAATCGCGTAGCGACCGTCAATGGAAAAATCCGCGTGATTGATGCCAGGACAGTTGGGAGTATCGATCGAGTATTTCATCTCCATCGTCTGCGGATCACGAAAATCGAGCCGTTTGCGCGCTTCGGCAACGATAATTGCCGCGCTGCCGTCCGGCGTAAAGTACATATTATAAGGATCGTCGACCGGAATGGTTTTCCCCGGCTTGCCCGTGACCGGATCGATGGGTGTGACGCTGCCGTCATCCCGGCCTTCGGCGTTGTTGTTGACCCAGAGGGTTTTCAAATCCCAAGAGGGGACGACATGCTGCGGATGCACGCCGACCTTGAATTTGTTGATAACTTTGAAAGTTACCGGATCGATTACCCAGACGTCATTGGAAGCGCGATTAGGCACATAGACGCGTGAAAGGTGATTGGCAACGCTTGGGCTGAGCTTATCGGGACGAGTCTCGCTATAAAGATTGTTCGGATCGATGACCGGCGGCATACCCGGTACGGTTTGTATCGCCCGCACGGCGCCGTTGGGTGACTCCGCGGCGGACACGATCGCCGGTGTATAACCCAGCAGCACCAGCGCGAAAAACTCAAGGGCGGGCAGGTAGCGGCAGCAGTGTTTGGCAGCGTGCTTCAAAAATCCCCCAAGGGCAGCCTGTAAAAATGCACGATCCAGTCGTGCCTCGTCTGAGAAGTTTTTTGATGTCTTGGGTTAGACTGCAATAGGAATCCCAGACTCCGCTCCTCGACGATCTTGGCCGTGGACGCAATCTTGTGAACGATGTGGCCCTCTTTGCGCCCGACTCGGGATTTTAGACGAAAGCGCAGAAAATTTCGAGCAGGAACTTTACGCCGCGTCTTTTTTCTTTCTAGATAGCGCCCAGTAGACGTTTTCAGGCTTGAGCGGAAGATCGTAGATCCTGACGCCGATCGCATCAGCGACGGCATTGCCGATCGCCGCAGGCGTGGGCGCAAGCCCCGGCTCCCCTAAGCCCTTGGCTCCGTAAGGCCCTTCGGGCTCGGCGCATTCGACGATAATCGGGATCATCTCTGGGGTGTCCAGTGAGGTTACCAGATGATAATCGAGAAATGATGGATTGCGCACTTTCCCGGTATTGTCCACTACCAGTTCCTCGTGCAGAGCGGAGCCGATGCCCATGACGACGCCGCCTTCGATCTGCGCGGCGCAATTGAGAGGGTTGATCGCTTTACCAACGTCGTGTGCAGCCGACATGCGGATGATGCGCACCCGGCCAGTCTCTTCATCCACTGCTACTTCGGCCGCCTGGGTCGCATACATATAAAATGCCGAAGCGTGGTCACTGTGGCCGGTTTCCAAATCCAGGTCCTTGCCGATTTCGTAAGTATACGAACCGTCGCCGCGTACCTCGCCGTTGATGCCGAGCTTACGGCGCACCACATCGGCGATAGGGAGCGCTTGTTGGGGGTGATCCTTGAGAAATACCTTGCCGTCAGCGATCTCGAGATCCTTCACTGAAGCTTCGAGCATCGGGCTTGCGGCTTCCATGATCTGCTCGCGCGCATGAATAGAAGCGCGCCGCACGGCATTGCCCATGTGATAAGTACTGCGGCTCGACGTTGTTGAAGCGTCGTAGGGAATGACATCGGTGTCGAGTTGATGCATGCGCACCTTTTCGATGGGCACTTTTAGTTCTTCCGCCGCTATCTGTGAAAGGATGGTGTTGCAGCCCTGGCCAATTTCAACAGTGCCGGCAAGCACGGCCACTTCACCTTTGGCGTTGACGAGCACGCCGGCCGCCGAGGTCGTCGGTGAGCGAGTAGGTTTTTGAATACAGGCGAAGCCTTTGCCGATTTTGATCCCGGGTTTGGGGCTAGCGGGTTTCTTACCATATTCAATCGCTTCAGTCGCTTTGATAAGAGTTTCTTTGAGGCCCACGGCGTGGAGCCGCTCGCCCCAGTACGACATGTCACCCTCGACGAAGATATTCTTCATGCGAATGGCAATGGGGTCCATGCCCAAACGGCGCGCGATCTCATCCAGTTGCTGCTCGCCGGCCCAGGCGCCCTGCGGGATCCCGTAGCCCCGGTACGAACCCGCAACGGGCTTGTTGGTGTAGACTGCATAGCCGTCCACCTTGACGTGAGGAATGCGATAAGGTCCCGGTGCCGGCAGGCTGCCCCGGATGCAAACCGTCGGGCTCTTCTCGGCATACGCACCGGCGCCCCAGTAAATCGTCATCTGGCGCGCCATCAGGGTGCCGTCCTTTTTAACCCCGGTTTTAGAGTAGACCACCGCTTCGTGCCGCGTGAGGGTCGAAATGAAAGTCTCTTCCCTGTTGAATTTTACCCGCACGGGCCGCCCGTTCGTATGGAAGGCGAGAGCGACGGCAATGGGCTCAACCTTGAGCCCGCCTTTGGAGCCGAAGCCACCACCCTGGAGCGGGTTGATGAGACGAACTTTGTCCTTCGCCATGTTCAAAGCTTCGGTAATTTCATGCAGCGCGCGAAACGGCGCATCGTTGGCTACCCAGATGGTCAAGCGCCCCGACTCTTTATCGAACTGCGCATGCGCCGAATGGGGTTCCATCGCTGCGTGCTGAATCATGGGCACGAAGTAACGCTCTTCCAATACGAAATCGGATTCTTTAAAGCCGGTTTCAACATCGCCCGTGCGCAGCTTGAAATGCTCGGCAACGTTGGGAGCCGCGCCGCGAACCATGAAATCGGCCTTGCGATACTTGTCGTAATCTTCGTGAATCTCGATACATCCGGGCTTGCAGGCTTCTTCAGGATCCGTATAGACGGGCAAATCCTCGTAATCTACTTCTATGAGCTTCACCGCCGCTTGCGCGGTGTCTTCGTCCTCCGCCGCGACCGCGGCTACGGGCTCGCCAATGAAGCGCACTTTGCCTTGCGCGAGGAAAGGCTTGTCCTTGACAGCCTCGCCGTGGGTCCACGGAGCATCTTCGCCGGTCACGACCGCAACCACGCCGGGAAGTTTTTTCGCCTTTTCGGTATTGATTTTTTTGATCTTCGCGTGCGCTTTGGTGCTGAAAAGAGTCTTGCCGTACAACATATTCGGCAGCACCAGATCGTAACCGTACACCGCGTGTCCGGTGATCTTCTCTTCCGCATCGACCCGGGTCACCGGCTTGCCTATGACTCTGAGTTCGGACATGGTCTTCTCCTGAAACTGCGGTTCAAAACGTGCAAGCCTTTCAATCGCTGCGCTCCGTTCAACACGTTGGCTGCGTTCAGCCGTTTTGCGGATTGGGTGGGTCAGAACCCTTATCGTTGAACGATTTGAACGGCTTGAACTTACTGAACGCGTTTAGCTCGCATTATAGCGGCGGCGTCTTTTACAGCCTCTACGATTTTTGCATAGCCCGTGCAGCGGCAAAGGTTCCCCGAGAGCGCGAAGCGGATCTCTTCTTCCGAGGGGTTGGGGTTCTCGTCAAGCAAAGCCTTGGACATCATTAACATGCCCGGTGTGCAATAGCCGCATTGCGCGCCGCCGTCTTGCAAAAATGTTTTTTGAATGGGATGCAACTCCGGTCCGATTTTAAGCCCCTCGATGGTGACGATCTCGGCGCCGTCCAGCTCACCGGAAAGCACCAGGCAAGAATTGACCGGTTTGCCACTGAGGAGAACCGTGCATGCGCCGCAGTCGCCCGTGCCGCAGCCTTCCTTGGTGCCCGTGGCGCCAATCTCATCGCGCAGTAAATCGAGCAGCAAACGGTGATTGGGCACTTGCCGGGAGACCGGCTTTCCGTTGAGGGTGAATTGAATGTTCTTCGTCATAAAACCTCAAACGTGGAGTGTTGGAGTGCTGGAGTAGTGGAGTGATGGGTTTTCGGAGTTTCGAATTCATTCTCGTATTCCCTCTTATTATCCAATACTCCAGTAATCCATTACTCCATCACTCCATTCTTCCTAGTATCTGCGGTCGCGCCGCTCAATC
>DATACQ010000827.1:0-4641 GCA_036258955.1 Binatia bacterium | reverse complement strand
GAGACCAATGCTCGGAAGCTGCTGAAACTCCCGAATGCTAAAACGATTTAGAAACCAGCGCTTCTCCAGCCCTACATGTCGTCGCCGTCAGATTATGTGCAAACTCCGTTTATTTGGCCCTGGCTCACGATTCGTTAATTCAGCAGTTATCAGTTCGCACTTAGCTTCGCCTAAGGTCCGCTAGGAGTTTTCACGGATTCTCTTTTGCCGAAGACTCGGTCATTGCCGTGCGCGCAAGGCTGTGCGATCGCCTGAAGAGTGAAAGGAGATGATAAATGAAACGAATTCTTTTTATCGGCCTTTTCTATCTCGTACTCGGCGCCGCGCCCGTATTGCCTCAGGCGCCATTTTATCAAGACAAAACAGTTGCAGTTGTTTTAGGCGGCCCTCCCGGAGGCTCCGCGGACCTGCGAACAAGGGCGGTTATCACAGTACTGCGTAAACACATTCCCGGAAATCCCACGCTGGTCATCCAACATATGGCAGCGGGAGGAGGCCGCCAGGCCGCCAATCACGTTTATAAAGGAGCAAAGCCGGACGGGCTTACAATCGGCAGCATGGGGGCCGCGCTGGTGACGAATGCGGTTCTGGGTGCGACCGGTGTACAATACGATATAGACAAGTTTATCTATCTCGGGACTCCTGACAGCGCCCAGCATTACATCTTTATAACCAACAGGAAATCCGGCCTAACTAGCTTGGAAAAGCTGCGTGCTGCTTCGGGAGTGCGCATCGGCGCCCAATCCGTAGGGCACCCGGTCTATACCGTCGGCCGTCTTTTCGGCTACTTTCTTGGTCTGAAGGAGCCGAAATTCGTCACGGGATACACTGGGCCGGAAATTGACTTAGCTCTCATCGGTGGGGAAATAGATGCGCGAGCGGGTACGGGAGAAACGATCATACTGCGCTCGCCCGAGTGGCTCGAGAAAGGACTGGTCGATATTCACGCCGGCATCGAAATTCCCAAAGGAAACAAACATCCGCAGTATTCCCAAGTACCGGAACTCGAGAGTTTCGCCGTGTCGACCAAAGAAAAAAGACTGCTGGAAATGTTTCGCTCTTTCCGGCTGTCCGGCCAGAGTTTTTTCTTGCCGCCGGAAACCCCTAAAGAGCGCGTTCAGATTCTCCAGGAGGCTATGCGGAAGACTCTCGCGGACCCTGAGTTTATCAAAGAGTTTCGCAAACTTACGGGAGACGATCCCACCCCGCTCATGCCGGAAGCGCTCGGCAAAGCTATCAGAGCCATGCCGCGCGATGCTGATGTGGTTGAGCTGTTCAACAAGCTCGCGGGGTCCGAACCGCTGCCGCCCCGCAGTTAGCTCTCTTCGGCTCTTGAGCAGTCCTGGATCAGCTGGAAAATCTCACCGCGAGAGCTCGCTTCACCCAAACCTGGTCCTGTGAGGCGGCGAGATTGATCTTAAATTTGGATTAACACCAAAATTACAGCTTATCGCTCCACAGCCGCTTCAAAAAGCCGCTGTCGCGCAGTTCGGTAAAGAATCGCTGGTCGTAGAATTCTTCCGGTTTCGCCGACGCAGCCTGGGGCATAGTTTTGCTGATGAGCCCAAGGATGAGTTCAATTCCCTTCGGATCGACTTGCAAGGTTCTTTCCATGGCGGCCGCCTCGGACCGAATTGAATGGGAGACCACGTCGCGCTCTTCGACTTTGGTGTATTTGCTAACGATCCGGCTGGTTCCTTCTTCGTTTGTCAGATAGTAGTGAACCGCTTCTGCGTAGGCGCGCATGAACCTGGTCAATTCCGACTGCTTGCGTTCGACCGTGTTGCGCGCAGAAGCCAGAACTGTTGCAGCAAATGGAATCTTCATCGCGGTGATATCCAGGATCACTTTAAACCCGAGTCTTTGGGCAAACAGGTCGTGCGGCGTGCTCGTGGTGAGGGCGTCGATGGTTCCGGCTTTGAGGGCTGGTATGCCTTGGCCGATGCTGCCGAGCTGAATGTACTGAACATCTTTGAGCGGGTCTATCTGGAAGCGGGCGAGAGCGGCTTGTGTGAACATGTCTGGATTGGAGCCCACCCGGTCGATGCCAACCCGTTTGCCTTTGAGATCCTGCACCCTAGCAATCTCCGGCTTGCCGACAATCGCGCCGGTCATACGATTCTTGCTCTGACCGATCATGACGAGGTTTTTGGCGCCGCCCGAGATCGCTCTGATGGGAGCAAAACCACCAATGATTCCTACATCGACGTCGCCCGACAGTATCGAAGTGGTACCGAGCGGACCGGAGGCGATAAAGACGAGGCGCACGTCCAGTCCGTGCTTTTTAAAAAAGCCCGCCTCTTTAGCAATCCACATGGGTGCCATGGAAACGACCGGCGCAGTGTAGAAAGCTGTAAGAGAGGAGGACTGCGCCGGGCTCTCTTGTCGAGCTGTAATGCAGCTCATCATAATGATAAGGGCTGCCAGGATTCTTTTCTTTTTGAAGGTAGTCATCGCTGCCTCCTTAATTTTTGCATCGGCTGGCAAGCTCAGGTAAGACGACGACACGCTTCGAATAGCGCAAGACGCGTGAGATGTCTACTAAATCTCTGCTACGACCGCAGCTGGTCTCGCTGAGCCGAAGACAAAACCACGTTTAATTGCATAGTCTCATAGAATGAACTAATTTCACCCCGCGGCGGGTCTTTCGAAAATACTCCGTGGGACGCACTCAGTCAGTGCAGGCAGACCGTCCGATTTCGTCATTTTCAGCATGGAGCGCTGGAATCCAGGCTGCATGCATGTCTGCGGAAGCATCCTGCGGATCTGGATATCGGCGATCCATGCCGACCTGACGGACGAAAGACGCTGATGTACCTGCTGCTTTTCATATGCTGTGAGCGCGCGTAAGCTCATGAAAACACTCCTTAGTAATGCGAACGAATCACCGGCAGGGACCACGTTTTCGGTTTAAACTCGCAACTCGAACCCAAAACTCGAAACGGACATGCGCGCGATTTGCCATGCGAATTAATATTGTCGGCGCCGGCCCCGCCGGCTTATTGTTCTCTCTGCTCCTTAAGCGCCGCTTTACCACATGGGAGGTTCGCGTCTTCGAACAAAACCCGCCTGATGCGACTTTTGGCTTCGGCGTAGTTTTCTCTTTGAACGCGCTGGCGTTCCTTGAGCGCGACGTACCTGATTTGTACAAGCAACTTGTGCCGCGTTTGAAATCTTGGCCTATACAACGGATCGTGCATCGAGGCGAACGAGTGGACATCGATGGCAACGGTTTTTCGGCCATCGGCCGACTCGAGCTTAATCAATTTCTCCAAATCCTTTGCGCGGATTCCGGCGTTAGCATCGATTACGGAAGAGAAATTCGCACGCTGCAAGATGTCGGCGCCGCCGATCTCCTCGTCGGCGCCGACGGCGCCAACTCCATCGTACGGCGGACCCTTGAGACCGAGTTCGTGCCCAGATGCGAGTCGCTCACCAATCGGTTTGCATGGTATGGCACGGCGCAACCTTTCGACTGTCTGTCATTGACATTCCGCGCCAACGAAGACGGTTGTTTTGTCGCGCACCATTACCGCCATAGTAAAACGATGAGCACGTTCGTCGTTGAATGCGATCAAGCCACCTGGCGCCGCGCTGGCCTCGATCGCAAGACCGACGAAGAAAGCCGAGCCTATTGCGAGCGCGTGTTCGCGCCGGACTTGAACGGAAATCCACTCGTGTCAAACAAGTCGATCTGGCGCCAGTTTGCTCTGATTCATTCGGGTCGGTGGTTTGCCGGCAACACCGTGCTAATCGGGGATGCACTGCGCACCGTGCATTTCTCTATTGGTTCGGGTACTCGACTCGCGTTCGAGGACGCCATTGCGCTGGACCGCGCCTTCGCGCATGCTGGAAAAGATATTCCGGGCGCGCTCAGCGCGTTCGAACGCGACCGGCGTCCGATCGTGGAAAAGATTGTGGCGGCGGCCAATGCTAGCTCTTATTGGTATGAGCGCTTGCCTGAAACAATGAAATTGCAGCCGTGGCAACTCGCCTATGACTACATGACCCGTAGCGGGCGGATGACGGATGAGCGCTTGCGCGAGCTTTCACCCAAGTTCATGGCCCGTGTGGACGCGGAGCGCAAGAAAAATGTTATGGCGTCAGGCGGAAGGCGTGCGGCTCGGGGGGAAAGCCGGTCATAGCGGCGAGTGGTTTAAACCCGGATTCCGCAGTTGGGCCTGATGCAGAGGCGAGGAGCAAACCTTACGTAGCGAAGCCAATAGACTCTGCCTCTGACGGGACGTCGATCAGTGGCGCTTGTGCGCTCCTCAAAACTTATAAATCATGATAGCGAGAAGGGCGAAAATGACTTTGAAACTGCATGCTTGGGTGTCTTCGCTATTTCAGGCTCGCCCCTCGCTCTCGCGTAACTAGGTTCAACTGCGGAATCCGGGTTAAAAGGATGGGCTGACAGAGAGGACGTCTTGAATGACAGGAAACACAGAGATCATAGGCCAGCTTGCGTCCACGGGAAAGCTCCGCGTGGGTATCAACTATGGCAATCCGGTCCTGGCGCGGAAGGATCCTGCCACGGGTGCGCTTTCCGGTGTCGCCGTGGATCTCGCGCAAGAGCTCGGTCGGAGGCTCAGTACTATAGTGGAGATCGTGGGGTTCGAGGCCGCCGGCAAGATGTTTGAC
>DATACQ010000826.1:0-1672 GCA_036258955.1 Binatia bacterium | reverse complement strand
CCCGCGTTCGAATCCATTCTGAACGAACAGCCGTTTCTCAAACACATCATAGTAAGCGGTGAAAAGCGCTCCCCATACCTGTCTCTGGCCAGTTTGATGGCGCCGTGGTAAAAACGCTTGCGGATTGCGCCATCAAACTGGCCAGAGACAGGTATGGGGAGCGCTTTTCACCGCTTACTATGATGTGTTTGAGAAACGGCTGTTCGTTCAGAATGGATTCGAACGCGGGCAACAGCCCCTCCGACAAGATCAATGCTTGAGCGCGGCTATCGCGCAGCATGTAATCGAAATCCTTACCCGTGAGCAAAGTATTGACCGCCACGGGGACGAGACCCGCTTTGATGGCGCCTAGAAAGACCGTAGGAAAGTCAATGGTGTCGAGAAGGCACACCATGACTCGCGATTCAAGGCCTAATCCTAAGCCGATCAATGCATTAGCACAGCGATTCACGCGATCGGCTAGAGCGGCGAAGCTGTAGCGGCCGCTGTCGTCGATGTAGGCGATTTTATCGGGCCGCGCGACGAGATTGCGCTCGAGCAAATCCGCCGCTGCGTTGTACGAGGTCAGCGATGGCGTAGTGTCAATCTGTAAGCCTTCCGTCATGTGGTTGTCCGGCACAGCGCGCTCGCTGGGCGCGCTAGCTTTTTACTACAAAACCGAACTTTCCGGCAAACGTCCGTTATCAGCCGGCGAACAGCTTAACGCGCTGCGGAATCGATCCACGAATACTGGGCGGAGGCGAGGAGCAAAGGGGACGTCGCTAGATCCGGACGCTTGGGCGCCAAGCGCTTACCCAGTCGGTGCTAAGCGTTAGCCTCTCACGAATTGTCAAAGCGATCGCCGGACTGCCGTGCGTCGCGTTCGTAGGCGGTGATGATCTCCTGCACTAGATGGTGGCGCGCGACGTCCTTTTCCGTGAAGGTCACAAACCGGATACCCGGTACGCCCTTTAAGATGCGTGACGCTTCCTTGAGTCCCGACGGCTTGCCGGCGGGCAAATCGATCTGGGTTGCGTCCCCCGTAATCACTGCTTTGGAGCCGTAACCAAGGCGGGTCAAGAACATCTTCATCTGCTCCGGCGTCGTGTTCTGGGCCTCGTCGAGAATGACAAAAGAATCGTTTAGCGTGCGCCCGCGCATGAAAGCTAGGGGCGCGACTTCGATGGTGCCGCGTTCCACGAGCTTGCGCGCACGGTCGAAATCGACCATATCGTGGAGTGCATCGTAGAGCGGCCGCAGATAGGGGTTGACCTTCTCCGCGAGATCACCAGGCAAAAAGCCGAGCTTCTCGCCGGCTTCAACCGCCGGTCGTGTCAAGATGATGCGCACGCAGTTGTTCTTCATTAACTCGGCCACCGCCATAGCCATGGCGAGATAGGTTTTGCCGGTTCCCGCCGGCCCTATGCCAAAGACGATGTCGTGATTGCGAATGGCATCGATATAGGCCTTTTGAGCGATGCTTTTGGGTGTGATCGTGCGCTTATGCGCTGAAATGTAAATGGTATCGAGGAAAATGTCCTGTAGCTTGGCACGGCTGTCGCCGCTCAGAATGCGAATGGCATAGTCGACGTCGCTGGCGTAAACGGGATAACCCTTCTCTAAAAGACTATACAGCTGCCGGAGAATCTGCCCTGCGAGCGCGACTTGCAGTGCATCCCCCTCGATTTCAATG
>DATACQ010000825.1:0-3583 GCA_036258955.1 Binatia bacterium | reverse complement strand
CGTAACAGTTTTGAGGTGCGGCAACGGTGGCAGCTCGAGCTGGGGCTCGATGTCCGTGTCATCGGCGGCGATGACGAAGCCGGCTATTCTTTCTTGGCAGCGCAAAGAGGATTGCCATTGAAGGGTGAGGAGCTGCTGGTGCTCGATATCGGCGGCGGTAGTACAGAGTTCATCCGCGGCAACGATTCCGGTCTTAAAAATGCGCTGAGCCTCAACCTCGGATCGGTCCGCTTGACTGAACGGTTTCTTCGCTCTGATCCGGTTGCCGCCGAAGAATTCGCCGATCTGACGAGCGCCATCGACAGCGACCTGGCGGCATTAGGGAAACATTGGCACGATCTCGCGGTGGCTACGACTTGGGTGGGAATCGCGGGAACCTTCACTACCTTGGCCGCGGTCGAGAAAAAGTTGACTCGGTATTCGCACAGCATGGTACATGGCAGCCGTTTGACGCAAGTGGAGGTCCAACGCCAGGTGCAGTTATACCGAAGTAAAACTCTCGCCGAGCGCAAAACCATTCCGGGCCTCGAACCAAAACGAGCCGACGTGATTCTTGCCGGCGCGCATTTGATCGACCGAATGATGACTTTGTTTGGCGCGCGGCAGCTGATGGTCAGCGATCAGGGAGTTCGTTACGGGCTGCTGTACGAGCGCTTGGATCGGAGATAAAGTATTTGACATTTCGGAATCAATCCATGATTATTTCGGCCTGCTTTTGGGCGCTCATACGAGGACCAGCTTGCAAGGAGGAGCAGAAGACAATGACGAAAAGCGAACTCATCGACTCTGTGGCGAAAACCGCAAACATCAGCAAAAAGGCGGCGGGTGAAGCAGTGGATGCGACCTTCGTAGGTATCTCCAAGGCGATTAAGAAGAGTAAACGATTCCAAATCCCCGGCTTCGGCACCTTTACCGTACGATCTCGCAAAGCCCGCAAGGGAAGAAATCCTCAAACCGGCGACGTCATCAATATCAAAGCCAGCCGCACGGTGGGTTTCAAACCGGCGCCCAATATCAAAAAAGGTTTGTAGTATAACTGCCGAATCAATGCCGGGCCACCACCCTTGTTGTGGTGGCCTTTTTTTTGGAGAGCCCTTGCTGGCACTCTGATGGGCACGTAGACTAGGGCAGCTGAGATGACGAAAGTTTAGCTATGTCGCTCAAGACCGAAACAATATGGCTCGACGGCGAACTCGTGCGTTGGGAGGACGCGACCGTCCATGTGCTGACACACGCGTTGCACTACGGAACCGCGTACTTCGAGGGGATTCGCTGCTACGAATTGGCCGATGGCCGTTCCGCCGTATTCCGTTTGCCGGAACATCTGCGCCGGCTTTGGGACTCGGGTAATATCCTTGGTTTTCCGTTGCCGTATTCAATCGAACAGCTGACCGAAGCAACCCTCCAAGTCATTCGTGCTAACCGGCTGAGGGAGTGTTATATCCGACCGGTTGCTTTCGTCGGGATTGGAGATTTGGGCTTGTATGCGCCAAATAATCCGGTTCATGTGAGCATCGCCGTTTGGCCCTGGGGCGCGTACCTCGGAGATGAAGGGCTCAAGAACGGTATACGCGCCAAAGTCTCGTCTTTCACTCGCCATCACGTCAACGTGATGATGACCAAAAGCAAGGCCGCCGGCAACTACATCAATTCCGTGCTTGCCAAACACGAGGTTAAGAAGGCCGGCTACGACGAAGCGATAATGCTCGACGCCGAAGGTTACGTTTCGGAAGCGAGCGGCGAGAACATTTTCATCGTCCGCGACCGCAAAGTGAAAACAACACCGTTGACATCGATTCTGCCGGGCATTACTCGAGATTCGATCATCACTCTCGCCCGCGGCAAAGGGTATGAGGTCATTGAAGAACGGTTTACGCGCGATGAGCTCTATACCGCTGATGAGGCTTTTTTTACTGGAACTGCCGCTGAAGTGACGCCGATTCGCGAGATCGATGACAGGCAGATCGGAGCCGGACGGCGGGGGCCAATCACCGAGGACATTCAAACCGCTTTTTTCGAAGTGGTGAAAGGAAGACAGAGCGAGTATTCGCGCTGGTTGACTTACCTCTAACAGGCGGCTGAAAAAGACCCACATGCGTCGTTGCGCTAAAATCGCCTCGCTCCAACGTACTGTAAGTACGCCTTAGCTCGTCGATCTTTCGCGCGGCTCGCCTCTCGATCTTTTTGAGCAGCCTGCAACCAGAGTTTTTCAGCAAGCTGCTAGTTGTCTCTTACTGAAGAAATTTTATTTCCAAGCTCTGGCTCGCTGCGAATGGCTGAACTTCGTGAACCGACCTTGCGTGTGACGATGCTTCCGAGAGACACCAATGCGCATGGAACCATCTTTGGGGGCGTCATCCTGAGCCATATCGATCTTGCCGGCGGGGTGGCGGCGTCGCGTCGGGCGCAGCGAAATTTTGTTACCCGCGCGATGCGCGAAGTCGAATTCATCGCGCCGGTGTATGTCGGTGACGTGGTGAGTTTTTACACTTCGATACAACGTCAGGGAACGACTTCCTTAACAGTTCGGGTGGAAGTTGAAGCGGAAAGACTTCAAAAACCACGGCATACGGTTCGGGTCACGGCAGCTGAGGTTGTCTATGTCGCCGTAGACGAGGCCGGGAAGCCCTTATCCATAGGATAGAACATGCGCGCGCAGAGCTTCGGCAGTTGGAGTCTGATCTTTATTCTGGCAGCGCCGGGATGGGCTGCGGAAGTTGATGACCCGGTTTCGCCGGTAGATCCGCGAAACGAATGCCCTCAGTGTCGCAATGACAGTGCCCAGATCGCGCAACTGCATAAGAATGCCGACAGGTTCTATGCTCAATTCAAACCGAAGGAAGCCGCGAATGAGTTGCTGAAGATTCTGCGCTTGGATCCTCAAAATTTTGAAGCTCTCATCAAGCTGTCTCGCGCCTATATCGATCTCGGAGACATGATTCCGGAATCAACCTCCGATTGGAAGGAGAGACGTTTAAAGGAGTATCGAACGGCCGAAGATTTCGCCCGCCGAGCCATCAAAGCCAATCCAAACTCGACATGGGGCTATTTCTATCTAGGGGCCTCGTTGGGCCTGACGGCGGTCGTTTCCCCGATTGCAAGACAGGTGGAATTGGCGGATGAAATTCGCGTAGCGCTGGAGAAATCGCTTGCATTGGATGCGAACAATGGATTTGCTTATCATGCTTATGGCGTGTGGCATCGAAAGATTGCTGAAATCGGAAAAATGAGCCGCGTGTTCGCTTCGGTTCTTTATGGCCGTTCTCTGCCGCAAGGCAGCCTGGAGAAGTCAGTGGAGTATTTAAAAAAAGCCATCGCGCTCAATCCGAGCGTCATCGTAAGCCGACTCGAACTGGCAAATACTTACATGGCCATGGAAGATTTCCAGGCTGCGCGCACGATGCTCTCCTCGATCCGGAATCTACCTGTTCAATTCTCCGACGACGCCAAGCACAAGCAAAAGGCCGAAGAGTTGTTGGAAGAAGTTGCAAGCCGCTAAAACCGCTCTCCTTGGACGATAGTTAGAGCGTTGCGCCGGGAGCGGTGAATCTGTCACGATCATCATTAATGCTCGCACCATACA
>DATACQ010000824.1:0-1876 GCA_036258955.1 Binatia bacterium | reverse complement strand
GTCAAACTCGCGGAAATCAACCAGGATGGTGTTCACGACGTTCCGCCCGTGGGCAAGCGGCAGGCTGTTTTCAATGAAGTAATCCGAGATCTTGGGATAGAGCTGGATCCCCGCGCCGATCGATACGATGATTGTGATGAGCCCGCCGAAAGCCAATGCGGTCAGAGAGTCGCGCACCAATTCCAGCCGGGTGGATAATGCGGTGAAGCGAGGCAAATGGTAGAACACCAGCACGAACAGAATCACCGTGAGCGTCTCCACCATGAACTGTGTCATCGCCAGGTCGGGGGCGCTGAAAAGAACGAAAATCAAGCCAACGCTGTAACCCACCACGCCAAGCGCGGCGACCGCGCCCAACCGCGAACGCGACATGATCGCCGTCAAAGCGCCCGCTGGGATCAAAGCGGCGACAATCCACTCGTAAAAGCGCACGTCGAGCTCCGCCGTAAGGTCGAGGGAGCCGATCGCGTTGAACAGTTTGGCCACCGCCAAGCCGACAGTAGCAGCAACGATAATGAGCAGGTACGAGCGCAGATAACCGTTTTGCAGCACCCGCGTTTGGCGTTGCGCCAGGCCGTTCATGCCGGTCAGCACATGGCCGTACCAATGCTGCGGCCCCCATGAAGAAGTGATTTGCAGGCGCTCGGCAGCGTCATGCGCTTGCCGCCGCCCAGCATAGAGTGCCGCGCCGCAGCCCAGGGAAACTGCGCTCAGCGCGAGCGGCAGGTTGAAACCGTGCCAGAGCGCCAGATGAAACGTGACGGGTTCCCTCAAGATCGCCTGAACCGCTGATTGCAGAAGCGCACCTTCCACTAAGGAGGGCATGAGGCCGAAGAGAATTCCCGTACCGGCCAGAAGCATGGGCGCAAGCCAGAAACTCGGAGGAGCTTCGTGGGCGCGCTTTGGGGTTGCGGCCTTTTTGCCGAAGAACGGCCGGATAGCGACGATGCCGGCTCCCGCGACGAACACGCTGCTCGCAAGCACGAGCGCGATGGTTATCAGCCATGCTGTCGCGCCGAGCGATGTTTGGAGCAGCAATTCTTTGCCGATAAATCCGAAAGCCGGAGGCAAGGCTGCCAGGGACAACGCTGCCAATCCGGCGATTGTCGCGGTGACGGGCATCGCGGCTCGCAAACCGCCCACTTTCCGTATATCTCTCGTACCCGTTTCATGATCGACGATTCCGACAACCAGAAACAACGCGCCTTTGTAAAGCGCGTGCCCCAACAAGAAAACCATCGCCGCGACCATCGCTTCGGAGCTTCCGAGTCCAATAAACAGCACCAGAATGCCGAGCGCGCTGACCGTCAAGTAGGCAAGGATCAATTTAAGATCGGTTTGTCTGAGCGCGAGGAACGCGCCGACGGTCATGGTCGTCGCGCCGGCCGTTGTCAGCGCAATCATCCAAATTTCCGTGCCGCCGAGTACCGGCGTTAAGCGCGCGAGCAGATAAACTCCCGCCTTCACCATTGTCGCCGAGTGAAGATAGGCGCTCACCGGAGTCGGCGCCAACATGGCGCCGGGAAGCCAGAAATGAAACGGTAACTGTGCGGATTTCGTAAACGCTCCGGCCAACACGAGCACCACTATCGGTGCATAGAGCGGATGCGGTCGGATCACCTCTCCGCCGGATAATAATGCCGAAATCTCCATGCTGCCGGCGGCATGGCCAACCAGCAAAAAACCTGCGAGAAGCGCTAACCCACCCGCGCCTGTCACCAGGAGTGCCTGCAAGGCTGAGGTGCGCGCCGATTCTCGTTCGTGATCGAAGCCGATCAAAAAATAGGAACTGATGCTCGTCAATTCCCAGAACGTGAACAAAGCGAGCAAGTTGTCGGCCAACACGAGCCCAAGCATCGATGCCATGAACATCAGG
>DATACQ010000823.1:0-5367 GCA_036258955.1 Binatia bacterium | reverse complement strand
CGGATTGCCGACCTCGCGATGGCATGCTGAGATTGCGGAGCGCGGTTGGTGGTCATGGGCGCGCCAGCATCTCCTATCATTTCATGGTTGGGACGACCTGATCCACGCCGACACGATGTTGTTTATTTTCGGACTCACTTTCTTTGTGTCTGTGATCGCGCAGACGCGCTTGCTCGAAGGTATTACGTTCTTTCTCCTGCGCAAGTTCCGCGGCGCGATTTTGCCGACGATCATCGCCGTGACGGCTGTGGTGGCGTTCAGCTCGGGGATTCTCGACGGCGTCTCGATGATCGGCCTGACCATTCGCACCCTGGTTATCATTCTGCTGCTGGCCGCCGCTCCCACTCAAGCGATACGCGAGGCGGTGATGGTTTGTACGGCGGTCACGACGATCTGCGGCATATGGTTGGCCTACGGTGAGCCGCCGAATCTGATCATGAAATCGAACTTGCATCCGTATCTCGACGACGCTTTCTTCCTGCGTTACTGCGCCCCCGCGGCCGTGGCGGCATATCTCGTCATTGCCTGGAAACTGCGCGGGAAGTTAAAGGGCCAGAAGATTACTCTGGAGAAGATGGATGTCATAGACGCCAACGCCGCGGACGTGCGTTTCCTGCAGGCGACGCGCCATGGCGAAGTTTTGACCCCGATGGAATTGATCGAAGAGCACGAAGCCGAAATAGGAGAGCGCTCCGGAGCCGTTCAGGAGCGTTTACGAAAAGGGGAATCCTTGGGTATCGCTCTGGTTCATGAACAGGTCTCAGAATCGCTCAGGATCCGGCTGTTGGGCCACTTTGTGAGCGAAGAGCTGGCGCCGTCGTTGGATCGCCATTATGCTCTCGGCGCCGCTGGTGATGATCGTGGAGCTCTGGAGGCCCAGCAGAGCGTTGATGAGACGCTGCGGGTGCTTGCGCGGCGCCGGCGCCTGGCGCAAAAGTTCGGCGCGTTTGCTCTGGTACCATTTATCGCCATGCTCGTCTGGCACGGCGCTAATCACAACGTGCCCTTATTCCTGGCTTCGTTCGCGGGGTTTTTGGTTGCATTCGCCGGGATCGCAGCGATTCCGCGCATGCGCTCCCTCGCGCTCAGGGAGGCGCGACATGAGTTTGCCGAATACTACTTTCTGCTCCCGCTGTTTTTGTCCATAACTTTGCTAACCCAAGCCGGGTTTTTCGATCGCGTGCAAACTTTAATTCACCAGGGAGTCGCAGCCATCGGTTACGCCCACGTGGCGTATGCGCAGTTTCTCGGATGCACGCTGCTCTCCGCTATTCTCGACAATAATGTCGTAGCGGATTTTGCTTCGCGCGCGCTCCTTGGGTTGGAGCTTTCGCTCTTGCATCTCTTCGCGCTGGCGCAAATCGCGGGATACGCGGTGGGCGGGTGCTGGACGCATATTGGCTCGGCGCAATCGGTGGTTGCGTTTGCGTTTATCCGCCGTGATGTCGACGAACGCTATACGCCAGTGCAGTGGATCAAGGAGATGACGCCGATGATTCTGGCAATGTCGCTGGTGATTACAGTGATCATCTACATCGAAGCCGCTCTGTTAGAATGGCTCCGCTGAATCCGGATTCCGCAGCTGGTCCTGATGCCGAGGCGAGGAGCAAACCTTTCATAGCGAGGCCATAGATTCTGCCTATGACCGGACCTCGATCGGCGGTGCTTGTGCCCTGCCAAAGTTTATACACCATGTTCACTTGGGAGCGCGC
Organism: Binatia bacterium; assembly: GCA_036258955.1. Taxonomy (GTDB): domain Bacteria; phylum Desulfobacterota; class Binatia; order UBA9968; family UBA9968; genus DATACQ01. The sequence continues at coordinate 3,655 of DATACQ010000823.1, read as the reverse complement.
AGCAGAAGGTCGCGATAGAACGTGCTTTTTGCCAGGCGTTGAAATGGCGCTTCATCGACGACCTCTTGCAGCTTAAGGGTTTTTACCTTGGGATTGCTGAGCGCGAGCAAACGCGCCATGTTTTGGATCCCGGGAAGCGTCGGCCTGATATCGAAACTGTAAAGCCACTGCAGAGCTTGATAGCCGACCTCGGCATCGTGCGAATTTTTCAGACGCAGGTTTTTGACCAACGATTTGACCACCGCTTCCTTATTCGACGTTTGATGTATAAAGCCCACCGTCTCGGCGAACGCGTGCATGAGGGAGTCAATGGTGGCAGGGTTTTGCCGGATGTAGGACCGCCGAGCTGCCGCAGCAAGGCCTTGATAGGGGATGGGTGCGTTGGCTAGGTCGACAAGAACCTTAAAGCCTTTGTCCTTGAGCGAACGGCTGTGAGTATAGTTTAAGTAAGTGGCCTCGATGCCGCCGGATTCCAGAGACTGTGCCAGCACTGGAGAATCCCCGATGATCATTATGGTTAACTTGTCGCGCCCGGGTTCCAGGCCAAGGTGTTCCATGGCCAGCATGGCCATTGACCAGACGCCGCCGCCAATGCTCTGCACGCCGACACGCTTGCCTTTGAGATCCTCGGCAGCGCGGATCTGCGGCGCCGCGATGAAGTCTCCGTCCGCTTTGTTGACGATGCCTGCAAAGAAAACTGCATCAAATCCTCCGGTAGCAGCGCTGACCACAGATCCGGGTATTGTGTAAGCAATGTGAATATCGCCCGAGGCTAGAGCAGCCATGGTTTGCGGCCCGCTCCGGATGTTGATGACTTCGACATTTACGCCGTGCTTACGAAAGATGCCTTGTTCAGTGCCGACCCACATGAGGGCGACCTTTTCACTGAACGCGCCGTGTGCGATGCGCACAAGGGGCAAGTCGGCCGCCCCAGCGCTGTACACGGAAGCGGCGCAACCGATTGCGACAAAGCAGAAGCGGAAGAGCAACATCCGAATCGGAAAGAAAGTTAAGATCATCGCCATCCTTTCTGACTTGGGCGCAAGCGGCAGCGACCGGAGCTACGCGCAACATAAGCAAAGCGCGAAAGCGGGTCAAGATTGGTTGACAGCGCCCCAACGTTAAGGAAGAGTCGCCGCAAGTCCACTCAAAGGAGAAGATCATGGCGCCGAATGGTGCTGACACGACGCGCATTAACCATAACAGCCTCATCCGGTTTGTCAGGCGAAGTTTCGAGAAGCTCAATGTCACGCCGGCTGACGCGGAAGTTGCAGCAAAGGTCCTGGTTGCGGCGGATCTGCGCGGCGTGGATACCCACGGGGTGATTCGTTTCAACCCGCATAGCTGGTACGTGAAATGGTTGAGGGAAGGCTCGATGACCGCGCGCCCCAACTTTCAGGTGATCGCGGAGAGCGCAACCACGGCGGTGCTCGATGCAGATCGCGGTATGGGCATGGTGAGTGGACAGCGCGCAATGGAACTGGCCGTCCGAAAAGCGAAAAGCTCGGCGGTCGCTATGGTCGGCGTGCGCAACAGCCGCCATTACGGTATGTCGGCATACTACGCGATGCTGGCTTTGCCTCATGACATGATCGGCATAGCGATGACGAACGCGAGCCGACAAGTGGTGCCGACCTTTGGGCAAGAAGCGAAATACGGCACGAATCCTTTGTGCTTCGCTGTTCCAGCCGATAAAGAGTTGCCATTCGTGCTGGACATGGCGACGACGACGGCAGCCGCCGGCAAGTTGGAATTGGCCGCACGGTTGGGCAAGCCTATTCCCCGCGGCTGGGCACTGGATGAGGCTGCCGAAGAGACCCGCGATCCTCGTATCGCGCAAAAGGCACGCAAGCTCTTACCTTTGGGCGGCACCCGCGAGGGAGGTAGCCACAAAGGCTATGGCCTGGGTATTCTCGTCGAGATACTTTGCGGCGTGCTCACCGGAACCGTCACGGCGTTAAACGAAAATCAGGATCCCCGGGGTCACTTTTTCGGCGCGATCCGCATTGATGCCTTCCGGCCGGCGCAGGAATTCAAGCGGGACATGGACCGATTGGTTCTGGACCTCAAAGCAACCGCACCGCTCGACGGTCAACAGAGGGTTTACGTGGCAGGAGAGCTTGAGTTTGAAACCGCCGCCGAACGGGCCGAGCACGGTATTCCGTTACATAGCACGGTTCTCAAAGGTTTGCGTGAAGTGGGAGAACAGCTTGGCGTGCCCTATGATCTTGAATGACCTTAGCGCGGCCGAGCCACAGCCAAAAGAAAGCCAATTTTCACACGAAATGATTCATGAGCTTACGTTGCCCCGGATCATGAACATAGCCCGGGTTATGCGTGCCTCGTCCGAGGAGCAAGCCTCTTCGGTCGCGGCCAATAGCGCAGTACCTTGAGGAGAACGGCGAACACGCACAATCCGCAACTCACGACGAGAAATGCAAAATAACGCTAACACAAACAAGTCGGCGACCTTTTTACCCCTGTGTCCGCTCTCTACGAGGCTTGCTCCTCGGACTCTTGAACCCGAGACTCTGAGCCTAGATCCGTTCGAGAGTCGGCGAATTAGTATTTTCCTCGGGTAATCACGACCTCTTTTAGCACGACATCCTTGACGGGTCGGTCGCGTCCATCACGAGGCGTGTTCGCGATCGCATCCACCACGCTTTGACCTTTGACGACCTCGCCGAAGACGCTGTGGCGGCCATCCAGCCAGGGAGTCGCCTTGTTCGTTATGAAAAACTGGCTGCCGTTTGTATTTGGCCCCGCATTAGCCATGGAGAGCACGCCGGGTTTCGAATGCTTCAAGTCAGGATGAAATTCATCTTCGAAGCGATAACCGGGTCCGCCTGTGCCGTTGCCGAGGGGATCGCCGCCCTGGATCATGAAATCCGGTATGACCCGATGAAAGATCAAGCCATCGTATAGCGGTCGTTTCACTTTTTCCTTAGTTTTGGGGTCCGTCCATTCCTTGGCGCCGGTTGCAAGCTCGACAAAATTGGCGACGGTCTTAGGCGCCTTGTCCTCAAACAGTTGAATCACGATGTCCCCCATGCTGGTCTTTAGGGTCGCATAAACCGGACCCTTTTTTTCCGGGGTCGCGGCCTCCCCGCCGCAGCAGAAGAATGCGATTACACCCATGATGGCCAGAATCCGTTTCACTGAGACCTCCGCAGTTTCGTAAGTTCCGCTGCCAGTTACCTCGCTGGTGGCGCACGGCTAAGCCTGTGTTGTCCTCCAAAATAGGTAAAACTCTCCAGCGGGTCAACAGAATCTGCGCACGTTTTGACATCAGCACGGGCGGATGTTATAGACGAAATTTGTTTGGCTTGAGGTTAAGTTGTTCTGATGGCGTGGTTTGATCGAGGTTCCGGCGAGAAGAAAAACTCGGAAGTCGACCCGGCGAAAACCTCGGTTGTCGCGGTAAAGCCTGATCCTATAAAGACAACAGAATCCGTAACGCCGACGCCGGCGGCGCCAGCGGCTGCTCCCGCGATAGATGCGCCACCTGTTCCTGCCGAAGCGGAGTTGATCGGCCATCTTTATCGGGGCAGCCGTGTTTCCGGTCAATTGCTGTTTCAGGGGCCGGCCCGAATCGATGGCAGCGTAGAGGGAGAGTTCCAGTGTCTGGGGACCCTTACCATCGGCGAGGGCGCGG
>DATACQ010000822.1:0-4175 GCA_036258955.1 Binatia bacterium | reverse complement strand
TCTCATCATTCAGCCCTCGCCGCTCGAAGCGCGCGCCGGAGTAATGATATAGTCGCTTCGATGAAAAACGGACTGGTACCAGGATTGACAAACAGGCAGACCTACGTGACGACCCATGAGATGCGCGCCAGTCAATTGACGTCGGACGTTTTTTCCACGCCGGCGATGATCGGGCTCATGGAAGGTACTTGCGTGCGTCTGGCAGCGCCTTTCCTCGATGAGAACGAGCAGACAGTGGGGATTCACGTCGATGTGCGCCACATGGCGCCCACCAGGATCGGCCAGAGCGTGACAGTGACTGCGGAGGTCCTGGAGGTCAAAGACAACAAAATGCGCTTCAAAGTCGTGGCGATAAACGATCGAGACGTTAAAATCGGAGAGGGCACCCACCGCCGCGCGCTAATTAACACAAATCAATTCTCCAGCGGATCATAGCCGGGTCAGGGCGGCAGCCTCTCCTATGCCTCGCCCGCGTTTGTACCAGAAGTCCAACTATCTGGTACGGTAGCCTACAAGGCCAGGCTTGGATCGAAAGGAATGAAATCATGGCTGAAGGAACAGATCTAAATTCGCTTCGTGTCGATTTGGTCGGCAGCATGCTCCGGCCACAGGCGCTCAAGGAGGCGTTTGCTCGGTACGGCACGGGAGAAGCCGACGAAACAGAGTTTCGTCAAGCCCAAGATGACGCGATTCGCGATCTCGTGGCGAAACAAGTGGCGCACGATCTTCCGATCATCGTGGACGGCGAGTTTCGCCGCAGCAGCTTTATGGAGAGTTTTAGCCAAGTTGCCGGTGTCGAGGAGTGGCAGAGCGGGGTCAAAACGTACCACGAAGTATTAGCTCGCGGGGATACGAGCGAGGCGAAGTCGCATCGAGGCCCAGATCCGATTCTCCTCAACCGCAAACGCGTCACCGAAAAACTTAAACTCGTTCGGAATCAGTTGCTGGACGATTATCGGTTTGCGCAGTCGCTGACGGATCGTCCGGTGAAGATGACTTTGATCGGCCCCGACCGCATCCAACAGTGCTATGACGCGGGAGCCTCACGCGCCATCTATGCCGATACGAAAGCGTTTCTGAAAGACGTCGTAGAGATCGAACGGCAGATGATCGCTCAGCTCAAGGAAGCAGGGTGCCGCTACGTCGGCATCGATGCGCCCGGTTACACGGCTTACGTCGATGGCCCTTCCATCGCCGCAATGCAAGCCCGTGGCGAAGAGCCGCTGGCCACTATGCAACGTTCCATCGAAGCCGACAACGAAGTCATAGCCGGATTTTCGGGGACTACTTTCGGTATTCACATCTGCCGCGGCAATCGCCAGAGCATGTGGCACCGTGAAGGCCATTATGATGCCATTGCCGATCGGCTGTTTAATGGGCTCAAACACCAACGGCTACTACTAGAATATGACACCGAACGCGCCGGCGGTTTCCATCCCCTGCGCTTTGTGCCCAAGGGCAAGATCGTTGTCCTCGGGTTAATTACGACCAAGGTTCCGCGGCTCGAAACCGTGGACGAACTGCGCCGGCGCATTGACGAGGCATCGCGTTATTTGCCTTTAGAGCAATTGGCCATCAGCCCGCAGTGCGGCTTTGCCTCGAGCCTTCGCGGCAATTTACTGAGCGAAGACGACCAGTTTCGCAAGCTTGACGTCATGTTGGAGACAGCCAGGAAGACCTGGGGATAGGGGTCGCGCTCGGCGCGCGCCACTTCACGGTTCAAACCGGATTCCGCAGTTGAACCTAGTTACCGCGAGAGCGAGGGGCGAGCCTGAAGTAGCGAAGACACCCAAGCATGCAGTTTCAAAGTCATTTTCGCCCTTCTCGCTATTGATGATTTATAATCTTGAGGAGCGCACACGCGCCACTGATCGACGTCCCGTCAGAGGCAGAGTCTATTGGCTTCGCTACGTAAGGTTTGCTCCTCGCCTCTGATCAGGCCCAACTGCGGAATCCGGGTTCAACGTTTAGGCTATCTTCCGCGCCCGTCGCCTCGTTCGCGCATGGACCAAGAGGCTTTGCACAGCACAGAAGCGGCGCGCGGCATCCACTTCTCGCCTCGTGCCTCTAATCCGCCAAAACACTGGAACAATGTTCACGCCCCTGGAACTAGCGGCGGCGGAGAGGCTCTCCACAGCGCTTTTCTGTCGAATACCGCAACATTGCCTTGCGACGACCTCCGATTTGCCATATTTTCTCGTATGCACAGCCAAATCGACATGACGGAGGCGAGCTATGAAGCGCAACGGTAAAGATCTTCAGCTCTTTTTGTTGACGGCAGAACGTTTGCTGCGGTGTCGCTGGGACGGCCAAACAGAACATACGGAAATCCTCAACAGCGCCCTGGATGGCGAAACGATTCGTGAGATCGGCCAAGACGCGGCAGAGCCACGCAAGCTTTATGCAGCAACATTAACCGAAATTCACGTCAGTGAAGATGGCGGAGCGAACTGGCAATGGCTCCCTTCAGGCGGGATTGAACATCGTGATATTTGGTCGATGGCGGTTCACCCCACCCGTCCTAACGAGCTTTACGTTGGCACTCTACCTGCGGCGGTGTATGTCAGTGAAAACGGCGGCCGGTCGTTTCGCGAGTTATCGGCGTTTCGCGACCTGCCGGATTATGCAAAATGGACATTTCCTCCGCCACCTCACGTCGCGCATATTCGCTGTATCGTTCTTGATGCGCGCGTGCCGGACGAGATTATTGCCGGCGTAGAGGAAGGTGGTGTCGCCCTGAGTCGCGATCGCGGCGCAACTTGGGAAGATATCTCGGGCCCTTCCAGCGTGGAGGCGTTCCCAAAGGTCAATGATCCGGCCGGGATTTTGCCGTACGAGATGGGTAAGCACGAAGACGGGCGAGTCTACCGCGATGTTCACTGGATAACCCGCCATCCCACCAAAGTAGAGACGCTATTTGCGAGCACGGGCATCGGCACGTACCGCACCGACAACGGCGGCAAGCGTTGGGAAAAGTGCCAATACGGGATGGGGCGCGCCTATGCCATTCCTATGAATAATCATCGTGCTGCGCCGGACCGTCTCTTTCTAGGCGCGGCGGAGAATGGTCCGACGTCCTGGAAGGGTTACCGCACCGTGCGGGCCGGCCCGTATAACACGATCAAGTTCAGCCGCGACACCTCCGCCCAGAACGGCGGGGCGAAAACACAGATCCTGCGCAGTGATGATGCAGGTAAGACTTGGGAATTTTTGACGAACGGATTGCCCGTCGGCTACGAGCATATGACTTGCGGATTCGCGGCAGATCCCGACGACGGCAATACGCTTTGCGTTGCCTATACCGATGGATCGATTTACGCGACTAACGATGCCGGTGAAAGTTGGCGCAAACTCCTGCTGTCGGCACCGAAGCTCTACGGTATCCGCCTGTTCGCCGCCACGTAATGGCGCGTGTTCAAGACGTTCAAAGTGTTCGAATCTTCGAGGCCGTTGAATCGTTGAAATCACCTGTCGCCGTGAGTGCCTAAACAATTGAACCTTAGTAAAGCGTCATTAGCATGGCCGACTTTTTGTCTCAATTATCGAGTTTAGCCGATAAAGGCACGATCGAGCAGCGCTGCGCGGCGCTGCTGGTAATGGGCGCTCTCAAGGTTCAGGCCGCGCCCGCTGCGAGGAGCGCTGCGGCCGCCCTCGAGGATTCCAACCCGCTGGTAAGAGACTTTGCGTTTCGTTATTTCGAAGAAGTTGGGCCGAAGGACTCGCTGTCCCGGTTTTTGAAGTTTCTCGGCGACGCCGACAAGGAAACTCAGGAGAGGACCGTGCGCTTGCTGATAAAGGGGGGCCCTACCGTGGTGCCGGCCCTGGTTAAAAGCGCGCCGGCGGCTTCACGCCTCTGGCAACTCAACGCCGCGCGAGTGCTCTGCGCGCAGGGCGGTAAGGCGGCGTTAAAGGCGCTCTTACAGATGCTTGAAGCCGGGACCGACGAATTCAACAAAGCGGTGTGCGATCTGCTAACTCCGGTCATCCGTGAGATGGAGGTTGGCGAACAGGAGCTTTTCTATCGAGAAGTGGAGGAATTCGCGGGGCGGCTCGACGTAAAGCAGCAGCGGCCCGCCGTGGTGTCGGCTATGCGGATTTTGGGCCAGCTTGGCAGACCGCAAGCACGTCGTTGGTTGTTTAAATTTGTCTCTCCGGAACAGCCGGCCGTAGTTCGC
>DATACQ010000821.1:0-3702 GCA_036258955.1 Binatia bacterium | reverse complement strand
CCGACGGGCACTACCTGAGATTCCGAGATGTCATCGATATTGATTCCTAGAGCGCCGCCGATCATGGAACAAAAACTGCCGGCCGAGCGACGGCTGGTAGGAGCGCATGAAATAACCAGATGCTCCCGCGGCCGCGTCATGGCCACGTAGAGCACGCGTTTGTGTTCTTCTTCGCCTCGAGCGCGCGTTTTCTCGTCGATATAAAGGCCAGGCAAATCCCAATAGGGCCCGACGTGAACTCCAGAAACACCGCTCGACCAGTCGAATAAGACCTCGGCAGGTTTTCCTTGTCTCCCGTCGATGCCCGCATGGCAGCCGGCCAGGACGACTATGGGAAATTCCAGGCCTTTGGCTTTGTGAATGCTCATGATGCGAACCGCATCTACAGTCTCTTCCGCAAGCACGCTTTCACCCTCTTCCTTTATTTCGAGCACCCGCCGTTGTAACTGGCGAATGGTCTCCTTGAGGGTCGTCAGCCCATCGCGTCCCAATGCTTCCGCCTGTTGCTTGAGCTTGTCGAGATTGGCAACAGCCTGTTCGCCATGAAAGTAGCAGGCCGCTAGCAGCCTCACCGGAAGCGACGCGAAGATCAGAGCCATGGCTTCTCCCACGGGCAAGCGTCGGGTCTCATCATGCAAGCGTCCCAAGGTGTTGTAAAGCTCGGCGAGGCTGGAGGGCAGCTCGCGAACACTCAGTTGGGCCGCTTTGCGATAGTCCAGCAGGCCCCCGCAGTGCAATTCGTAAATAAGCTTATCCGGTACCGCTCCTAACGGCGACCGCAAGACGCCTACCAGAGCCAAGCGATCGTGAGGATTGTCGATGGCGCGCAGCAGGTTCACGGCGTCAATAATTTCTTTGGCGGCATAAAAATGGCGCTCTCCCTCCACGACGTAGCGAATATTGCGGCGGCGAAACGGCTCCAGGTATTCATGAATGTTCGTCAGCTTGCGAAACAGGATGGCAATATCCCTCGGTTGGGCCAGAACTTGCTTGCCATTCTGGGTGATCGGCGCCTTGTCCAACACTTCATCTTTCAGCCAGCGCGCCAGATTCTCGCCTTCGAGACGGCGAGCGGCTTCGGCGTCCAGCTCGCCCGTCTCGCTGACGATTTTGCGCAACGAAACCGTTGCGAGCCGGGGCGTGTCATGCGCGTGCGGCTCGAGTGTCAACCGCTCCGGCGCCGGATGAATAGGAATGTAAGGCGGCTGAACGCCTTCCTGCTCGCGAATCAATGTCTCAAAAACGCCGTTCACGACACCAAGGATTTTTGCGTCACTGCGGAAGTTTGTCGTTAAACGACAGTCGGCGCCGTCTTGCGCCTTGATAATTCTTTCAATCACTTCCAGATAGGCTTCGATATCGGCGCGACGAAAGGCATAGATCGATTGCTTGGGGTCACCGACGACGAATACCTTTCCCGGAGTGAGCGTGACGGCGCGCCAGTTTTTAGCCGAGGCGCCGAGGCGCTCGGCCAGATACAGCAGAATCTCGTACTGAATAGGGTCTGTGTCTTGGAACTCATCGATGAGAACCGAGCGGTACTTGCGCTTAAGCTCCTCGCGCACTTTTGGGTGATCGCGCACGAGATTGCGCGCCCCCGTGAGAAGCCCATCGAACGAGAGAAAGCCCTGATGGACGAAGAACCGGCGAAAGCGCTGTGCAAAAGGCGCCAAAATCTGCCAAAGCAAATTTGTCAGCTCCTCATCGACGCGCTCGAGACCTTTGGCTACGCGAACCAAGCTGCGCGCTGCGGCGACGTCCTCCGCGTTCCATCCTCTGAGACCAGCGTTCACCGATACGTCGGCCAGTAGCACTCGCTCATCGTTCAATGCATCTCCGGCAATGCGCCCGTTGTGTCGAAACGCATCGATGACAGCTCGGGCGGCGCGCACGAGTTTTTCGTTCTGCCGATCCTCGGGATGGCGCTCGATGACCGCCGCCGCGCGCTCGGAGAGTTGGTCTAACCACAGGCTCATTGCTGGAAGCCGCGGGTGGATCCCTGCCGCCGGCCTAAGCTCGGTCGATTCGGCTGAAAGAGACTGCGCCAGCGCCTTGATTTGTTCCAGGTTTAGCTTCGCCAAAACGAACCGCCAGTCATTGGCGTGAGGCCCGCCAAGGGCGAGTTCCTGGTCGAGCCACAAATTCCACTGTTCCTCGAACAGAGCCTCGAACTGCTTGCCGTCGTCTTCGCGAAATTGCGGATCGACACCCGCCTCGAGCGGGTAAAGGCGCAGCAACGTAGCGGCAAAACTGTGGATCGTGCCGATTTCCGCGCGTTCGATATTCCTGAGGGCATCCTGCAGGCGCGTATTCAGCTCATCCGTTGAGAGTTGATAGCGCCTCGCGAGCGCGGGAAATTCGGCGGCAATTTTCTTGTCCGCTTCAGTGACCGGGAGCTTTGAGCTGCCGGCATGTAAGTAACTTTGCAGGCGTTCGCGCAAACGCTCCTTCATCTCGCTAGCCGCTTTGTTGGTAAACGTCAGCGCAACGATCTCAGTGATCTTCAAGGGTTCGGAATTTCGCGCCAGAAGATGCACAAGGCGGTCGATGAGCAGCGTCGTTTTGCCGGTGCCTGCGCCGGCAGTCACAACCACACTGCGGTCAAAGGTGCTGACGGCGCGCTCGCGGTCCGCCAGATCGACCAACTCGAGATGCTCGAATCCGGTCATAACTTGTCGGGATCTTTGCTGCGCAGGTGCCGGTGGGGCGCTGTCAAAGGATCATTCTCCGTCCGCCAGAGACTCGGTGGATGGTTTTTGCGGCAGATTTCGGCGACTTCGCAGTAAAGGCAGCGCTCGTTGCGCTGCATGAAAAATTCGCCATTGCGGATTCCGCTGGCCAAGCTGGCTACGGTCTCCCTGATTTCCGAGCCCAGTTTCCCGTGAAGTTCATCCTCTACGAAGCGAGCGCGCACCAGCGGCCCATCACGCCAACGCTGGGCCAGATAGTAGAACTGCGCCTCGACGCGAGGCTCCGAAGTTGCGGATTTCTCGTCGCGGACTCGTTTGCCGAGGACACAGTAGAAAAGCGGCTGGAGCTTCTGCCCGCGCAGTGCCGAGCGGTAAAGGTCTTTATCGTCAGGGGCGGGCTGCGAGCTGAGCTTGAATTTGTAGTCGATGACGCGTAGACGGTTTGCCGCCGGATTATAATCGACGCGATCGATGCGGCCGTTCATCTGCATTCCCAGAAGCGGCTCAGGCCAATCCGGCGGGAACAGTTCCGCGCACTCTACCTCCAAGGCGATGGGTATGTAGCCGGAATCTGAAAGATCTCGCATATCTTCGGTAACAAACTGCTGGATAAGCTGGGTCAGGCTCTCTTTGGTGTATTCCCATTGGAGCGGATATCCGACGGGATGACCGAGTTCGTACTTCGCGAAGACCTTGCGCGCGGCCTCGCTCACGGCCGCGCCAATCTCGAGATGATTGGCTTCGCCCGTGAAGTAGCCGCCCTCAATAAGCTCGCGATAACTAGCCTTCAAGATCTCATGACCCAACTCGCCAAAATCGGCTGCGCCCGGTCCGGTGGATTCCTCGGGCACATCGAGCCGCTCTAAACGCAGCACGTGACGCGCGAAGAACTGAAACGGGCAAGTAGCATAGGTCTCGAGCGCCGTAGGCGAAATACCGCGTTGTGAGAGTAGCCGCCAGTCTTCAGGCGACGGGCCGATCATGCCATCGAATTCGTGCAAGCGTTCGGTGC
>DATACQ010000820.1:0-1877 GCA_036258955.1 Binatia bacterium | reverse complement strand
CCAATAGTCTCTGGCTATCACCGGACGTCGATCAGCGCTGCTTGTGCCCTGCCAAAAATTCTAAACCATCGGCAGCGAAAAGGGCGAAAAATGACTTTGAAGCTGCATGCTTGGGTGTCTTCGCTACTTCAGGCTCGCCCCTCGTTCTCGCGGTAGCTAGGTTCAACTGCGGAATCCGGGTTGACACGTTCCATGGCGGTACGCGATAGTCGCGCAGTTGTTCGCTGCTGCGTTCGCGCAGGCGAGTCGCGGAGGACGCGAGATTAGCAAGCGGGTGTCTTGGCGCCCCGGCCAGGTGATCGTTTTAAAGAACCGGAGGCTCGATGATGACAAACTTGAGCATCTACCTAAGCATGTTTACCGTTGCGCTGATCTCATTGAGCGGTGCCGGGCATCTTTCGTATGCGCAGGATTTCTATGCGGGAAAGACCATCCGGATTATCGTGGGTTTTCCGGCTGGAGGCGGCTTCGACACCTATTCGCGGATCATGGCGCGCCATATAGGGAAGTATATCCCCGGAAACCCATCGGTGGTTGTCGATAATGTCACCGGTGCTGGCAGCCTGATCGCGGCTAATTCGCTTTACAAGGCGGCAAAGCCGGACGGCCTCACAATCGGCAATTTCATCGGTAATCTAGTTTCGCAGCAACTCTTTGGTGGTTCCGGAATCGAGTTCGATGCGAGAAAGTTCGAGTGGATCGGTGTGCCGGTAAAGGATCACGTGGTTTGCGCGCTGACAAAGGCTAGCGGCATCACGAGCATTGACGGATGGATGGCGGCGAAGACACCAGTCAAATTAGGGGGCAGCGCTCCCGGTACGACCAACGACGACAGCGCTAAAATTATTAAGGCGGCACTCGGTCTTCCCATTCAACTTGTAACGGGCTACAAGGGCACTGCACCGATCAAGCTCGCCGCGGAAAGCGGAGAGATCGACGGTGGTTGCTGGGCGTGGGAGTCGATCAAGGTGATGTGGCGGCAAGGTCTGGATGCTGGCAACGTCAGTATCGTGCTGCAGGCGGTGCCAAAGGCGGTGCCCGACCTGCCGAAGGTAGCCGTGGCGATTGAACTGGCAAAAAGCGAAGAGGCGCGGAAGCTGATTCAAGCAGGTATTCACGATACGGCGGCGATTACCCGTCCCTATGCCTTGCCTCCGGGGACGCCGAAGGAGCGGGTTCAAGTCCTGCGCCGGGCGTTCAGAGAAACCATGCAGGACAAAGACTTCCTAGCCGAGGCGGTGAAATCCAAACTCGATGTGGATCCAGTGAGCGGCGAGGAAGTCGAAAAGATCGTTGCCGGCTTGTTCAAGCTTGATACCGCGACCGTTGCAAGATTGTCCGAAATTCTTAAGTGAATACTTTCAGGCGAGTCGTCATCAACCTCCCGCCGGAGTAAGTCTCTCGGCCGGATTGTTCATAGTGGCTGCGTTCCATGAGAGCGTCGATGTAGCCGCTTCCATGCAGTGCCTGATATGGAGAATTCTCAATCTCAAGTTTCCGTCAAGATGCGCAGGTCGATCACGGCACAAGCACGGCTTTTACTTTGTCACCATCGCTGCATCGAGCCTGAAGCGTCCGGCTACAATCGCTTCGATTCTTCGCCGGCCACCGGGTTGGTCGTTAACTGCCTCCGCAGCGGCCGCGAGAAATTCCGGATCCTTTAATGTTTGGAGCTCTTTGGCAGCAGCCGGACTCAGCTTTCGGAGTGCCGGGCGCTAAGAAAAAGAGCCGTTGAATGATCGCTGTGTCATGCACCGCGTACTTGACGTGTATGTGGCGTTCGCGTGGCCGAGAACGCAAGCACCAGCAAGCACTAGTACAAGTATTTTGTTGCATGTGATTGCTCCACAATCTCAGGAGACCGGCGCACGCTACCT
>DATACQ010000819.1:0-2005 GCA_036258955.1 Binatia bacterium | reverse complement strand
CCCCGGCAACACCATTGACGAGACCATCGATGACAGCAGGGTCGAAGACACGCGCCAGCCAGGTCGCAGTTGCGGTAAATGGCCGGACTACGGCCCAATCGTAAATTTCATCGACATAGTACTTGTTGACCAAAAGACGGTTGAGAGCCCCCGCACGGGTTTGACCCTCCGCTGCTACTGGCGCTCGGTGTCGGCCAAAGCGCCAGTAAGCCAGGTAAATCGCCAGTGCGACCAGCACCAATGTTGCCGCTGTGACGAAGATTTCAGTCGTTAACTCAGCGTGGTGCGCTTCTTGGGCGCCGAATACGGGGGCGAGCCAACGCTCCCACTTACTGCCCCACAGATACTCCGGCGCGCCTAACCAACCGGAGAAAATGGACCCTAACGACAACAGCACCAGAGGTAACGTCATGGTCGGCGGCGACTCATGGAGATGCGCGCGCGCATGCTCGCCGGCCCGCAATTCGCCGTGGAAAACCATGAACAGTTGGCGGAACATATAGAAGGCGGTCAACCCAGCCGTAAGAAGGCCTATACCCCAGAGGGCCACTGCGCCGTGGCTGAAAGCTTGCCAGAGGATCAGATCCTTCGAGAAAAAACCTGCAGTAAGTGGCGCTCCCGAGATCGCCAGCGCCGCGATGACATAGGTTCGGTAGGTGGTCGGCATATGCGCTCGAAGGCCGCCCATTTTTCGCATGTCTTGTTCGCCGCCCAACGCGTGGATCACGCTGCCGGCACCAAGAAACAGACAGGCCTTAAAGAATGCATGGGTAAATACATGAAAGATTGCGGCCGAGTATGCGCCCAGGCCGACGGCGAGAAACATGTAACCGAGTTGGCTCACCGTCGAGTAAGCGAGAACTTTCTTAATGTCATTCTGCGCGAGCGCAATGGTCGCGGCTAAAAACGCAGTCGCGGCGCCGATCCAGGCGATGACCTCCAGAGTCGCGGGAGCCAGCGAGTAAAGAAAATGGAGCCGCGCCATCATGTATACGCCGGCAGTTACCATGGTAGCGGCATGGATCAGCGCGCTCACCGGGGTTGGCCCAGCCATCGCGTCGGGTAGCCAAACAAATAGTGGGATCTGCGCCGATTTCCCGGTCGCGCCGAGCAGCAGCAGCAACGTGATTACCGTGATCATGTGAGGGCTCAAGAGCCCAACGTTTTTGTTCAACTCTGCGAAATCCAGAGTCCAGACGCCTTGGCGTCCGAGCTCCGTCAGCAGCAGTAGGATACCTAGAAGAAAACCAAAGTCGCCGATGCGGTTTACGATGAACGCTTTGTTGCCCGCGATGGTATTGCCGGGATCGTGATACCAGAAACCAATGAGCAGAAATGAACACAGCCCAACGCCTTCCCAGCCGACGAAAAGCACGAGCAAGTTGTCGGCCATCACCAGCACCAGCATGAAAAAAATGAACAGGTTCAGGTAAACGAAGAAGCGCTCGAGGCTCTCGTCGTGTGCCATGTATCCTAAAGAATAGACATGGATTAAAAAGCCGACGCCGGTGATGATCAGCAGCATCACCGCCGACAGCGAATCTACGCGGAACCCGAGCTTTACGCTGAAGCCGCCCGATTCGATCCAGGTGTAGACCGCATCGCTGAATACACCGGTTGCGGGCAGAAGCCAGAAGATATAGAGCGCGAGGACAAACGAGGCGCCGACGGCCACAGTGCCCAGGACGCCGGCGCCCGTCCTTCCCACGTTGCGGCCGAAAAAGGTATTAAAAAGCGCTACGCAGAGCGGGATGAGTGGGACCCATCGCAGCAGGTGCAGCGCCGCTTGGTTATCGGTGGGCGTTACCATTTGAGCAACTGCATCTCCTGGGGGTCGAGGCTCTGCCGATGGCGATAGACGGAAATAATGATCGCGAGACCGATAACCGCCTCAGCCGCTGCGACAGCCATGACAAAGAAGACCATCACCTGGCCGTCAGTGGAGCCGAGAAAGCGTGAAAATGCAATGAAAGTCAGGTTGACGCCATTGAGCATCAACTCAATG
>DATACQ010000818.1:0-3147 GCA_036258955.1 Binatia bacterium | reverse complement strand
ATTACGTAGGCGAGAAAAACCCACAACGGCCGGTGAAGCTTGGAAACCGGAATACCGAGCGCTACAGTCCAGCCCGAAAACTCGGAACGCCGGTGGGCCGCATACACTGACTCAAACTGCAGCGGTTCCCCAATCCAACTGCCCTCCAACATACGAGAGCTATTTGCCGCGAGGGTTTGGCTCGCCGGCTTTCCCAAATATTTCTCGATTTCTATGCTGCGCGCGGCTATCGTTTTGTTGGCATCGACCACGGTACACAAATACTCCGGCGAGATGCGCTGTTCTTCCAACAACCGCTGTAAAAATGCCGAAGAAAGGGCCATGGTGAGCACGTACTTTAAATCGCCGGCAATCATAACGGGTACGCCCACCGCAACCAGCGGCTTTTGCACAACGTGACCCATCAGCAAATTTGATACTGCTGGCGTGCGCCCTTGCGCGATGGCTCGCGCAAGAGTGCCGCCGCCGCGTGGCAACGGCTTGCCGAACATGACCCGCGTGTTGACGATCTGCTGCCCCTGTGGGTCCACCAGGACAATTGCATCAGCGTCTCTATGAGCTGCCAGGACTCGCTTTGCGTCTTCGTGAAATGTTTTCAGGTCGCCATTTTGGAGGTACCTGGAGGTGGATAGCGCGTTCAAGCTGACGATCGCTTTCTCAAAGCTCCTGTCGAGCGCCGCCGAGAGTGCCCGCGCGGTCACGAGTAGGCTCTGCAATTGTTCCTCGCGCATCTTGCGGAAAAGGAAAATCACCTGGACACAGACGACCAGAAGGATGGGAATCAGAGTTATGGCGCCAATGAAGAGAATGTGAGATCGCAGCTTCATATCTTAAAGTGCCGCACGAGCGCGAGCGAAAATGTTCGGCGCGGTTCAAAAAGATCGAGCTAGCTGCGGGTGTCCGAAATGCTCAGCGTAATACCCAGGAAGTTGAATGCAAAATGCCCGGATTATTACACCGATGAAGATCCCAGGTCAAGGGCGAAAGGAACGCCGCAATCGGGCGAGGTAATCAGCCTCTTGCGCATTCGATCTTGATCTCATGCAGCGCGCCGATTTCGAAACGGTCTCCTGGCCAGATGACAGTAGTGGAACCGTATTCCTCGATGACCGCCGGACCGACGGCACTGAACCCCGGCGCCAGAGCGTCGCGGTGAAAAATCCGCGCCTCCAACCAGCCGCCGGCGCGTCCGATAAAAATCCGACGCGAGTCGGGTGGCTTCGGCTTCGCAGCCGCGCGCGGCAGGCGCGCAATGTCGGGCTGCTTCAAGCGCGCGAATACCGAGAGGTGCACCGCCTGGTATTCCACCGCAGCTTTGGCATCCGCGTGGCCGTAGCGGCGCTTGTAATCTCGCTCGAAAGCAGCACGGATCCGCTCCGCGTCTTGAAGACCTGAAACGGGAACTTTGATATTGTGGCGCTGGCCTCGGTAGCGCATCTCTGCGTAGTGCTCAAAAAAAATTTGCCCGGCGCCGAACTCAGCAATCAGAGCGGCCGCGGATTCTTCCTCCATTGTCGCGAAGATCTTTGCCATGGCGGCAACGCTTTTGTCGCCTAAAATTCCAACGAACGTATTTGATGTATCGATCCGCGCGTCGGCCAGCAACATACCGGTGGCGGAAAAATTGCCCGGCTCCGGCGGTATCACGACCGTTGGAATTGAGAGCTCATGTGCCAACGCGCAGCAGTGTAAAGGTCCACCGCCGCCGTAACTGAAAAGAACAAAATCGCGCGGGTCCAATCCGTGTGCGACGGAAACCCTCCGGATCGCACCGGCCATGATGACCGTTGCAATCGAAATGATGCCGTCGGCCATCTGAATCATCCCGTGCTCGCCCATGTAGTTCAGTGGCGTTGCGAGTTGCTCCGAGATAGCGCGTCTGGCCGCACTGGCGTCGAGCGCCATCTCGCCACCGAGAAAGTTTTGCTCGTTCAGACGGCCCAGAATCAGGTTCGCGTCCGTCACCGTTGGTTCCGTCCCACCACGCCCGTAAGAGACTGGACCGGGAGTCGAACCGGCGCTTTGAGGCCCAACGTGAAGACGCTTTTGTGAATCGATCCAGGCAATAGAGCCGCCGCCCGAGCCCACCTCGACGATATCGATAACGGCCGATCTGATGGGAAAACCTTTGACATAGCCGTTAGCGTAATAAAGTGAATTCACGGAAAAGCGGCCGTTCTCGATCAGCGCGCACTTGGCTGTCGTGCCGCCCATGTCAAAAGCGACAAGGTTCTTGAACCCAAGCTTTTCGGCGTAGGCACTGGCGCCGATACAACCGCCGATGGGTCCTGACTCCACTAAACCGATGGGTTGGCGACAAGTGCGCTCCACCGACAGCAATCCGCCGTTGGAGCCCATCATGAAAAGTGAGCCGGTAAAACCTTGCTGTTTTAGATCGGCTTCCAGGCGGCGGATATAGCTGTTTACCTGCGGTCCGACGTAAGCGTTGGCGGCCACTGTCGAACAACGCTCGTATTCGTACCACTCGCGCGTGAGCTCGGTGCTGCAGGTCACGTATACGTCCGGCAGCAATTCCGCCAGGATTTTTGCCGCGGTTTGTTCGTGATCCGGGTTGATATATGAGTTCATGAAAAAAACCGCTACCGAGTCGACCTCGAGCTTTCTGATCTCGCCGGCCAGCCTTTCCAAGGCGGACAGATCCAAAGGCGTCACTACCTCCCCTTGGCTGCCCATCCGCTCCGGCACCTCAAACCGCAAGTCCCGCGGGATCAGAGGCTCATCGCGCTGGTAGTGTAGATCGAACGGGTCAGGGCGATTACCGCGGGCGATCTCCAGGATGTCGCGGAAGCCTTTGTTTGTGACTAGCGCGGCGCGCGCGCCTTTGCGCTGGATCAGGGAATTGATAACCAGCGTGGTACCGTGGTTGAGCAGCGCGGCTTCGGCTGGTTTAATCTTTGCTTTGCGAAAACAATCGAGGATGCCTTGGACAAGATTATCGTAGGTCGTCGGGCTTTTAGCGTAGGTGACCGTTTGCCTAGCGTGATCGAACGCAACAAGGTCAGTGAACGTGCCTCCAATGTCGACGGCAATCGCGTAGGACATCGATGCTCCAGTTGAAGGTTCAAAGTTCAAGGTTCAAGGTTCGTTGCTCCGAGATTCCGAAACGTTGAACATTGAACGTTGAAC
>DATACQ010000817.1:0-3159 GCA_036258955.1 Binatia bacterium | reverse complement strand
TCGATCAGTTTCAAAATATGCAAGACATCGTCTTCAGTGAGTTCCATCGCCACTATCGTTCCCCCTGGTGTTCCGGATTAACGCTCGACGGACGAGCGATATTCCTTGGCACCTAACATGAATTCCGGGCGCATGGCAACTCGCTCTCGCTTTGCTCGTGTTCCACACGTTGCAGTGGTTCCAGCCATTCAAGTCGATCGGGCTGTTCAAGGTTCAAGTTCAAAGTTCAAGGTCCGATTCAATTCTTCAGAAAAAAAGCTGTTGAACATATTACTGCAGGCTGCTCAAAAAGATCCACAGGCGAGACGCGCTTCGGTGTTTCGCGTTTCGGGTTTTGGGTTTCGGGTTGGGAACTCGAAACTTGAAACCCGAAACTGCAGAAGCTAGTCTGCGCGGCGGACGTTTCGTAGATCCATGCGCGCCATTGAACTGAATTCCAAGCCGGTAAAGTGCGGGTTTAAAAGCGTGCTCTCTACCTCCCAGAAAAGCGGCATGATCGGCAGATCGGTTTCGCAGAGAATTTTCTGCGCGGCATCGTAAAGCCGGACCCGCTTCTTGACATCGAGCTCGCGCGCAGCTTGTTCGAGCAGCTGATCGTAGGTCTTGTTCTTCCAGCGCGTGTTATTGTTACCGCTATTCGAGGTAAAGAGTTTCATGAAATTGTCCGGATCGGGATAGTCCGCTCCCCAACCCAGGCGAAATAGCTCCGGCGGATTGCTTTGCAACTGTTTGAGGTAAACCTTCCACTCCATATTTTCCAGCTTCACGACCACGCCCAGGTTGCGCTGCCACATGCCTTGCACGGCTTCCGCTACGAGCTTGTGGTCTTCCTCCGTATTGTATGCCAAAACCACGGTCGGAAATCCTTTGCCGTCCGTATACCCGGATTCACGTAGAAGCCTGCGCGCTTCCACCGGATTGAAGGGTAAGCCAATCTTAAGGTTGTGAGCGAGCATGCCGGGTGGAATCCATGAAGGAGCGGGAATCTGGCCGCCCTGTAGAATATTGGGAAACACGCGGCGATCCACCGCCATCATAAAAGCCTGGCGCACGCGTGGGTCATTAAATGGCGGCCGATCGACTCGAAAGCCGTAGTAGTAACCTCTGAGCTGCGGTACGCGCTTGAACCCGCGTTGCTTGGACAGCCGTTCTTTCTCGAAGATAGGGATGCTGTGATTATCGAGAAAGTCGAGCTGGCCTTGTTCGTACATCGCCAGCGCGGTCGTTTTTTCATTGATCATGAACATGCGCACTCTATCGATCGCGGGTTTGCCGCCAAAGAAAGCGGCATTGGCGCTGAGCTCGATTTCGTTCTCGTGTTTCCAAGAGGACAGCAGGAAGGGGCCATTGGTCACAATGTTGCCAGGCTCGGTCCAGCGCGCCCCGAACTTTTCCACGATGTCCTGGCGCTGTGGAAACGTCACCTCGAACGTCGTGAGCGCAAGAAAATAGGAAGCAGGATGGCGCAGTCGCACCTCGAGCTTGAAGTCCTCGAGCGCGCGCACGCCGACGCTAGCGGCCTCGGGGATTTTGCCCTCGTGATACGCCTGCCCGTTGACGATGTCGAATAAGATATAGG
The DNA here is from genome assembly GCA_036258955.1 of Binatia bacterium. GTDB lineage: Bacteria > Desulfobacterota > Binatia > UBA9968 > UBA9968 > DATACQ01. The sequence goes on along the minus strand of DATACQ010000817.1, from coordinate 1,580 downwards.
CGTACTCGGACGCTGTCTTTGGATCGAGGAGCCGCTTCCAAGAAAATTCGAAATCCTGCGCGCGCACTTTCTGCCCATCGCTCCACTGAACGTCGTCGCGCAAATGAAAGATAATCCTTCGACCGGCGTCATGGAGCTCCCACCTTTTGGCAATGACCGGCGCGGGTTTGAGTTCTTTGTCAAATTCGGTGAGGCCCACCATAAGATTTGATATTACGTTGAAAGACACATGATCCGTGGCCAGAGACCAGTCCAGGCTCGGCGGTTCCGTGCCAAGATTTACGCGGAAGTAGTTGTCGGCGCCCCGCGCCGGCGCTTCATTGCCGCCCCTGCAGGCGGCCGCCAAAGAGCAGAGCAGCCATAGAACGGTGAAAAGGCGAAGAATTGTCCAGCGGTTTGACCGGTTTGGATTAAACAAGGGACGGCTTGCTTCGAGAATCGATTGTCCCTATTAGTAACTGATGCCGGAGGCTTCCGCAAGAAAGGCAATGTGACTGATGGATGCAAAAGAAATCTTGCAAAAGCATGTTGTGGTTGAAGGACATAGAGATGTCTATGAACAGATCTATCGCACATCGATCGGCGAGCAAATGCCGATCCGCGATGCCATCGCGCCGAGGCTAATCCGGGACGGGGTGAACGTCTGCGTCTATGCCATTTGCGGCGACTCCTATTCGCACTCTCAAAACACCGGCCGTTATCTCGAGACCGCCCTCGAGCAAATCGATCAATTTCTAGAAGAAGCGCCGCGCTCCGAGGGCATGATTCAGATGATCAAAACCCGCGGCGATCTGCCGGAAAAAGTCGAGCCGGGTACCGTCAAGTTTCTACTTCATTTCGAAGGTTGCATGCCGCTCCGCGGGAGCATTCAGAATCTACGAAATTTTTATCGACTCGGCCTGCGATCATTGCAACCGGTGTGGAATTTTCGCAACGAGCTCGGCGATGGCGTGTGGGAAAATCGCACGGGTGGCGGGCTGACGAACTTCGGCGTCGAAGTGATTAAGGAAGCGAACCGGCTGGGCATGATTGTCGATCTGTCGCACATGAACCGGGAAGGCTTCTTTCAAGCCTTAGATGCCGCGACCGCGCCGCTGCTGGTTAGCCACGCCAACGCTTGCGGTATGCTCGACAACCCGCGCAATCTCGGCGACGATCAGATCAAGGCGATCGCCCATCAGGGCGGCTTGGTGGGAATCCTGGCGCTGCCGGAGCGGGTCGGCAAAGGCGAAGTGGCCATCGAAGACTTGCTGAAGCACATGGACTACATGATCGATCTGGTAGGCATCGAGCACGTTGCGTTGGGTATGGATTTCGTGAAGTATGACGGGCCGCGCACGCTCAAAGACCGTCATCACCCGCTCCATAAGGACCCGCTGATCAAAGGTTTTGAAGAAATCGAAGATTTGCCGAACATGATAGAGGGACTGCAGAAGCACGGCTATAAGGAAGAAGAAATTGCGCTGATCCTGGGCGGTAATTATTTGCGCGTGCTGAAGACGATCTTGCCCGAACAGTCGGTGATTTAGCTCTAGCAGCTACTGAAGGCAAGGAGCAGGGGGCAGGGAGCAGGACAGAAG
>DATACQ010000816.1:0-4497 GCA_036258955.1 Binatia bacterium | reverse complement strand
CCTTGGATCACGACAAGGAAAGAGCTTCCCAAACGAAGCGCAATCGTTTCAGTCGTTTAAACCGCTAGCCTCCGGCTTGCGTCGCGTGCGGCGATTGGATCAACGCAGCTTTCCGACGCCATCTTCAGAGTTGACGAAATGTCTGCTGTTTGCATACGTTGTGGCAAAGGTCTCACTAATCGACAGCGGCGTTTCAAAATTGTTACTGCGACTCAAAGTATGAATGATCTCTTCCTGAGGTAAGCATGACAAAGACTTCAAAATTCGTCGGACTGATCACGATCAGCATGGCCCTTTTTCTTTGCCGGTTACCGGCTGCCGCTCAAACCGATCAGGAGAAAATCGAAGGCGCCAAAAAAGAAGCGCCGGTCTACTGGTACGGTTCTATGAACGTGGACGATGCTAGTGCATTGGTTGCCGGCATTAAGAAGAAATACCCATTCATCGAGATCAAGCGATTTCGCGCTCCGAATGCTGCCGTGCTCAGCAAGCTCGATGTGGAGGCGAGGGCGCGCGGTCTCAACGTCGATCTCATCGATCTCGACGGTTTTTATGTGGCGCAGGCGCTGAAGCGAAATTATTGGACACGATATCTCTCTCCAGAATTGGCCGCGTACCCTAAAGAGTTGAGCGACCCCGGTGGGCGTTGGTCAGGTTTCTTCCTTCTACCCCAGGTCGTGATCTACAACACGAAGTTGGTCCCGCCAGCAAATGCTCCGAGAAACTACAATGATCTGTTGAACCCGCGGTGGAAGAACCGTATTGCCATTCCTGATTCCGGAGTCACATGGTATCACGGGATGCTACAGTACTTGGGCACAGAGGAGGGTCGTTCGTTCATGAAGCGCTTGGCGGGACAATCTGTTCACGTCCAGAGCGGCAACCGCACGATGGTCGAGTTGACTATGGCGGGAGAGCATGCAATCGGGATCGCCGCCTACGCGCACCGTATCGGGCAATTTGAGAGGAAGGGTGCGCCGATGGGGTGGATAAAGGATGACGTGCTGATCACCACGCCCCAAGCGATCGGTGTGAGCGGCTACGGCAAATCGCCGAACTCTGCCAAGTTGATTGTCGATTTTACTCTATCACAGGAAGGTCAAACGATTCTTCGCAGTTCCGGGAGAGTTCCTGCTAACCCGAAAGTCGCTCCCGACCCACCCGAGCTTGTGCGTGGCCGCAAGCTCTTTTACTCCGATATCATCGATGGCGGTACACGCTACAACGAGCTAAACGACGAGTTTTTGAAAGTTTTCACCGCGCGGTAGCGGAAGCGCGATAGTCAACGGAAGGTCCGAGCCGTTTTATGACAATCCAAACAGTCATCGGAATTGCCGTTTCAGCCGTATTGGTAGCAGGGATGCTTTCGCCTGCTGATGCGCAAACAGCAGGCGAGGTTCTCAAAAGTTATGAGACTTTAGAGAAACCGGAGCGAAGAAATAAGCTTGTCGAAGGGGCAAAGAAGGAAGGCCGTCTTGTCGTCTATGGGACATTGGGCATCGATGCCGCCCGGCCGATGCTAGAAAAGTTCCGTCAATCTTACCCGTATGTTTCAATTGGCCACTTTCGCTCGGGCTCGACTGGCATTTATAACCGGGTCGTCAATGAAGGAAGGGCCGGAAAACAGGAGGTGGATATCATAGAACTGTCCGCCGGTCCGGTTTCCGATCTCATTCGGGGTGGTTTTGTCGCTCCTTATCGCTCGCCGGAAACGGATGCGGTCCGGCCTGAATTTATCGATCCTCGACATCTCTGGACTGCGTACCATTATCTCGTCGTCGGTCTCGCGTACAATAAAAACCTGGTGAAAACGACCGAGGTTCCTAAGACCTATCAAGACCTTTTGCTGCCGCGCTGGAGGGGGCGCAAGATGTCCCTCGAGAGAGATGCCGGGGATGTATTTGGAGGCTTACTCGATGCTTGGGGAGAAAAGGAAGGAATCGAATACTTTCGCAGGTTGGCCAAGCAGGAGATCCTGATTCGGAGCGGTTACACGCTCCAGGCGCAGCTTCTCGCCGCTGGGGAGGTAGAGATCGTTCCGTGGTCACACTCGCAAAGACCGCTGTTGATGGCGGATTCCGGGGCGCCAGTGGCCGTAGAATTTTTGGAACCGGTACTCTCAAAAGCCCAGGTGCTGTTGTTAGCGCGCCGAGCGCCGCATCCGCACGCCGCGGCGCTTTTTATCGATTGGGCTCTGTCGGAGGAGGGGCAAGCATTTGTCGGTATTGATATCGTACGCAGCCCGGTGCGAATCGGTCAGAAGCAGAAATATATGCAATTGGGCCGGCCGAAAACCAAAGTCATCACACCCGAATTTCTCGGTCAGAACTACGAGCGCTACACAAAACTGTACCACGAAATTTTCAACATTCAGTGATGTTTGCCTCAATGAGCTGAGTAGGTTTGAGGTTAAAACTTTGATATTTGAACCCGCCAGTCCCTGATTCGCATGCATATCGACCGACGTGCGTAATCATGAGCACGCTTGAGGCTCGCTCAACCGCCGGATGCTGGGCGTAGAAGATCGCAAGCAGTGAATCAAACAGCGGTGTTTTTCCGGCACCTGCACCTTACCATCCAGATCGGACCGAAGCTTCCTTGTTTCCGCATAAGCTTGCCGATATAACCGGCCCATCGGCGGTATACGTGATGGCGGATGATGCCTCTCATCGATTTGCTAACGCCGGAGGTCCATATGCCTATCTCGGCAAGTAAACGGCTCGCTCTCGTGCTTGGATTGACGTGTTTGGGTTTAATCCTTCCCCTCGCATCAGCTCGTGGTCCGCATGCGCAAGAGCGGGATAAAATCCGTGTCGCTATTTCGACAGTGAGTTTTACTTTCTTGGTAAACCTGATCGCGAGAGACGGCGGGATTTTCAAGAAGCACGGGCTGGACGCCGAAACGATTCTTGTCGCAGGACCTGCGCAAGCTGCTGCTCTCGCCGCCGGTGAGATCGACTATAATTCCAGTTTCGTTCCCGGCTTGCTCCTTGCGGCAAAAGGTCTGCCCTTTACGGTAATCATGGCGAGTACCAAGACGCCGCTTTTCTTCATAATGTCGCGGTCCGATATCAACCGAGCGAATCTCGCCGGCAAGAAAATAGCCGTATCGAGGGTCGGCAGCCAAAGCCACGCGCTTACCAGATCGATGATCAAGCAGACCGGAATCAATCCGGACGCGGTCACTTACATTCAAACCGGATCCACATCGAATAGCTATTCCGCTCTCAACGCAGGGGCAGTGGACGCGGCCACCCTGTCGATCCCGTTCAACGTGCTCCTAAAACAAAAAGGTTTCAACCAGCTTGCCTCCACGAGCAACGTCGGAGTGTTTCCGAATACGGGGTTACAAGTGTCCAACGCAAAGCTCGAGCAGAACCGAGCACAGGTAAAGCGCATGGTCCGTGCTTTCCTCGATAGCCTGAGATACATCGCGAATGAGAAAGAGCGGATAAGCGATTACATACAGCGCACTTGGAAGCTCAGTCCTGATGTGGCGGAACAAACTTACCGGGAATTTCTTCCATCAATCCCAATGGACGGAAAGATTAGTCTGGAGGCCGTGCAAGAATACTTGGATCAAGCCCACCGAAACAGCGAGATTCCGCAGCGGGTGGATGTGAGATCGGTTGTTGATTATTCGGTTCTGGACGAAGTGTTGAAGGAGAGATAGGTCCATGGCCCTCGATTGTGAGTGCGACGGCGTGTAGACGGGAAAGGCAGGCGTGAATAACTGATTGCATCTGGAATTCTGTGTTCACGGCGATTAGAGGAACGAGGACGGCACGTCGCTTTGTATCGGATATAGTTCGGTGCTGTTTATCATGTGATTTGTCCCCAGCAACAACGCCAGAAATATTTCAAAGACGATCGTGACCGGAACCACTATTTCGAGGAGCCGGTTCATTACTGAGAACTCAAGAAGTCCTCCTTCTCGGTTACTGCCTGTTGTCACATCACATCCATCTGCTGCAAGGATCCTTGAACGCGCACGCTTTTTTGCGCGTTGAAGGCTGATGAGGCCTGATGTATGTGTCCTAGAAACAAAGATGCAAGCATTTGTGCAAAGCGGACTGGGCGCGAAAGGTTCGGAGCGGCTACTCACCGCCGGAATCGCTCTTACGGTGCTCCTGCTGATCGGCGCTCCCCTGGTTGTCTTATTCATTACCAGCCTTCGGCCGCCAACGGCGCTGCCCTTGGATCCGGGTGTGTCTCTGGACAATTTTGTGACGATTTTTTCCAGTCCGCGAATGTTTCAGGTATTGGTGAATACCGCGATTTACGGAGGCGGCGCTCTCGTTCTGTCGTTGGCGTTGGGTTCCACCATAGCGTTTTTAGTGGAGCGCACCGACATCCCGTTTCGATCGGTGATTTATAGCGCGATGCTCGTATCTCTCGCGGTGCCCACTATGTTGAAAGCGTTCGGGTGGGTGCTTCTGCTTTCGCCCGGGCTCGGTTGGATCAGTCATCTACTGCGCGCCAATTTGAACATCGAAG
>DATACQ010000815.1:0-2438 GCA_036258955.1 Binatia bacterium | reverse complement strand
TGTCGCCATTGTACAAGAGCACTCGGTACGAAGCTCGACATCCATCATACAGGTCTCAGGACGATCGTGCCTGAGAGTCCTTTTCAGCGGCTTGGAGCTACTGAAAATATACTATATCTAATCCCTTTTCAAAAAAGATGGGCTGGAAACGCGGGGGAATTTCACGGTCGGTGAGAAATAAGGAACGGTCCGGCAGAAGAAATCCGGCGGCGGTCATTACCAAGCGGTCCCGCAGCGAGCCTTTAGCCGCCGAAAAGCGGTGCTCTTTGTAGGCCGCTGTTTCTCCTAGTTCGGCGAGCAATTTGGTGATGAGATCACGCGGCTTAAGAGTCGCGATATCCAATTCGACAGCCTTGATGCCCTGCTTCGATTCCAAAGCGGCTTTTATCGCCGGATCGATCGAGCGCAAAAATATAGCGTTTCTTCGGCCACGGTAGTCGAAGATCCGGTCAGCGGCGATTTCCACGTTTAAGCCGCTACGCAATTCCGCGGAAAGACTCTCCTTCACTCCGAAGGGAATTTGATACGCAAGCAGCAAAGCGTCCAGCAGTTCAGGCAGCTGCCGGGGCAAGTTTCTCGCCTGCCCGTTAGGCGAACCGGTTTCGGCGCGGTTACCCGCCGCCTCTGCCGGCCCGGCCGGCGTGAGAGCGAGGTTCTTCAAGTGCAATCCCTTCGCGCTGAGATGCTCTTTCAGTTCCTCGGAAATCTCTCCCGATCCATCGGCTAAATTGATCACGATAATCTCTTGCGGTCGGTTGCTTTGCTGCGGCGCCATGACGGCCCACTGCCCTTTGGCCTCAAAGACGACGCCGCCGTCGCGGATTGTGACCGGGCGTTCGGGTGGCAACGGCTGATAGCCTAACCGCGCGAGCAGTTGTCCCACAGCTTCTTGTACCGTGGTATTTTTCTCCAGAGACACCACCGGAGCGCTGGCGCTCGCCTGCTTGAGATTGGCGCGCAATGATTCGGGGATATTATTTCCGCCGTCCAGGATCACTCTTTGATCGAGAGCCGGATTATAGACGACCGGGAACTGGGTCTTATCGAGACGAATGGCACCGTCTTTGAGCGCCACAACCTCATCGCCGCTTTGTTGCACTTCGTTGCCGAGGCTCGCGGCAATCATTCCGATGAGATCGAAATTCTCCCTGGCGGCAAGCCCTTTCGCATAATCCAAACCGATGACTGGAACCGGCGCCGAAATAGGTTTCGCCGCAACGGGCGGTGTAAGGTAAATCTCCCCTGTCCCCTCTTTTCCAAAGACAGGAATCTCACTCGTCGGCGCCTGGGTATCTCCACCCACCAGTTTCTCGCTCTTTCCCGCAAGCGCAGGACCCCCCCTGGCAATGGTAGTGTTTTCGGCCTCGCCACCAGTCACCGGTAGGCGGATCGTCTCGCCCGTCTCCAGCATATCCCAATTCGTTTTTTGCGGGTTTAAGTCTTTCACGAGGGCGAAATACTGCGCCACCCTTCTCTCTTCCTGAATGCCCAAGTGCGTGCGAATAATCTGGTAAAGATGATCGCCGACCTTAACGGTATAGTCAGTCGTCTTGCCTTTCGGTGGCGGTGATTTCGCGATGCTTGTGACTACCTCTGTATTGGCCCGCAACGCGAGCGCTTCATTTGGGTTCACGGGAATAAAGATCTTATCGCCCACCCGGATGATGTCGGGAGTCTTGAGGCCGGGGTTCAAACCGCGGATGAGAACAACGACTTGCCTAAACTGCGTTTCGGCTACGCCTTTTTCCTTAACGAGGATGCGCCAGAGCGAATCGCCGGCGCGCACTTCTCGTTCGTCGCCCTCGATGGTTTTTCCTTGGTATTCCCTCGCTCCGATGGTCTTCTGCAAGTTGATCTCGGCGGAAGCAGCATCGCTCGTTGGCGCCGCGTTCTCCTGAGCGGAGCTGGAAATCCCCGGCAGCATCAGCGCCAGTAAAATGGCTCCGTTCGGCCACCGCCAAATTACTTTACCTTCCATATCGTCCCTTCCGGAGTATCCTCGATGGCAACACCTTTTTCCTGAAGCGCTTGTCGAATGCGGTCGGCTTCTTGCCAGTTTTTCTCTTTTCGTGCCGCATCCCTGCGCGAGATGAGCTCCTCGATCTCAGCCAGCGAGACCAGTCCTTTCTTGAGAAAAGGTTCCTTCTTACGGTCGAAGTATCCTTCTTGCACAAGCCCCAGAGCGCCGCACATCGAACGCAGCGCGGCGGCGCGGCTTTCCAAGCCCGCGGATTTCTTTTGATCGAGAAGACGGTTAAGCGAACGCACTTCCTCGAAAATCAACGCCAGCGCCCTCGGTGTATTGAAGTCGTCGTCCATTTCTTGACGGAAGGCATCCATCAGCGCAGGGTCGGAAGCGGCATTTTCTTGACGTTTGGCGCTTCGGACCCGCTCAAAGGTTTCGAAAATGCGGTCAGTGGCTTTGCCCGCCTCCTCCA
>DATACQ010000814.1:0-2066 GCA_036258955.1 Binatia bacterium | reverse complement strand
CTGCTCTTTGGCGTCGGAGCCGTGATCGCCCTGATTCACGACGTCCTCATTACGGTGGGGGCATTGATCTTGGCCAATTATGAATTCGATCTTACCGTCATCGCCGCCTTGCTGACCATCGTCGGTTTCTCAGTTAACGATACCGTGGTCATATGCGATCGCATCCGGGAGAACCTGCGCAAGATCAAACGGGAAAGCCTGGAGAGCATCATCAATCTAAGCATCAATGAAACCTTGAGCCGGACCATACTGACCACCGGCACCGCTCTGATGGTCTTGTTGGCACTCTATCTATTGGGCGGAGCGGTAATCCGACCCTTTGCCTTCGCGTTGTTGGTCGGGTTTATCTCCGGCGTCTATTCGACGATCTTCATCGCAAGCCCCGTGATTCTTATGTGGAATAAGGGCAAGAAGAGGTAGGCAAGCGTCGTTTGCGAGTGTTGGCGCTCTCTCCGCGTTAGTTTTCCTGCTTAGCTTAGATGCCGATCGCACTGCAAAGACGCTGGTTCTTGAAACAGGCCGACCACGGCCTGATCTCCCGCCATGCCGAACAATTAAAGGTCTCGCCACTACTAGCCCGCGTCTTGTCCCTGCGTGGCCTGACCGACACCGCCGCGGCACGTAGTTACCTCACATCCAGCCTGCGCTCAGACTTGCCCTCGCCCTTTGCTATGGCCGATATGGAATCGGCGGTGCAGCGCATCGTTCATGCTATTGAAAGCCATGAGTCCATCGCGATTTGGGGCGACTATGACGTTGATGGTACCACCGGCGCTTCTGTATTGGTGTCTTTTTTGCGCGAGGTTGGCGCGCAGCCGATCTATTACGTGCCGCATCGCATCGAGGAAGGGTATGGTTTAAACATCGCCGGCCTCAAGCGTCTGAGTGACACGGGAGTCACCCTGACCGTGACAGTGGACTGCGGCATTTCCAATGCGCCGGAAGTGGCGGCTGCGCGCGAGTTCGGTCTGGACATTGTCGTGGTAGACCACCACCAGCCGCCGGAAGAGCTGCCGCCGGCTGTCGCAGTAGTTAATCCGCATAGGCGCGACTGCGCTTTTCCTGATAAAGGACTATGCGCGGCGGGGCTCGCCTTCTATCTCGTCATGGGTGTGCGCGCCAAGCTCCGCGCAAACGGCTGGTTTAAGGATTCTGCGGAGCCGGACGTGCGGCGTTATCTCGATATTGTCACTCTCGGCACCATCGCTGACATGGTGCCGTTGCGCGGTGTGAACCGCACTTTGATTCGCCGCGGTCTCGCCGAGCTCGCCGGCTCAGCGCGGCCCGGTGTGGTCGCGCTTAAGCAGGTGGCGAATCTCGGCACCGGCCTTATCAGCGCCGGCCAAGTGGGATTTCAATTGGGGCCACGGATCAACGCGGCGGGCCGCGTCGATTATGGCATCAAAGTCGTTGAGCTGCTCACTACGGATTCCGCAGAGATAGCCTCGCGCATCGCTCGCGAGCTCGATGCCAACAATCGCGCGCGGAGGGCGCTTGAAGCGGAGGTGTTGGCGCAGGCTTTGGCGCAAGCCGAAGCGCGTGTGAACGCTCGTCAATGCAACTCTCTGGTTTTGGCGGGCGAGGGGTGGCATCCGGGAGTGTTGGGTATCGTCGCCTCGCGCATCGTCGAAAAGTTTTACCGGCCGACGGTGGTCATCGGCCTCGAGGGCGGCCTCGGTAAAGGCTCCGCGCGAAGTATTCGCGGCTTCCACCTAGTGGAGGGACTGCGCCGCTGTTCGGCCCTCCTGGAAAAATTTGGCGGCCACGAATACGCCGCCGGTCTCACAGTTATGAACAGGAATTTGGAGGCGTTCGCGGCGGCATTCGAAGAGACTGTGCGCGACTGTTTGGCCCCGGAGGACCTTACGCCGTGCCTGGAAATCGACAGTGCGCTAGATTTTTCTGACATCCGTTTATCGCTGATGCGTGAGATCAATTCGTTAAAGCCCTTCGGCATTGGCAATCCAGAGCCGTTGTTCATGAGCGAGCACGTAGAGGTCTGCGAACGCAAAGAATTTTCCGCCGGCATCCGATTTCGTTTGCGGCAGACGGCGCGGATCTTTGGC
>DATACQ010000813.1:0-9723 GCA_036258955.1 Binatia bacterium | reverse complement strand
GAGATCAACTCCGGTGGGAAGTTTTACGTTCGCCAAAATAGGCTCCTTTGGAACACGTAAGTATTCAAACTATGATTTTCGTAATCTGCGCATAGCCGTTGAACCGGGGCGGAAATCGAGACGGAAAGCCTGGATGAACTTATTCTGAACATTGAACGTTGCACCCGAAATTGCGCGCCGGGCGCGCTCGCGTCAATTGGGGAGCCAGCATACTGCCGCAATCTCGCTCAACTCGCGGCGCAACTTCGTCCACGACGCGCCAGCGTCATCGCTACGATAGAGATAGCCGTAGCGGCTCGCTGCAAAAAGAACATTGGGATCGTCTGAATTAGTGCCGAAGGTCCACATAGTAGAGTTCGGCTCGACCGGCAGCGGCAGCAGTTTCCAGCTCTTGCCAAAATTCTCGCTCTGCGCGATCGCGCCGGAAGACCCCGGCGTAAAATCGCCAAAGCTCAAAAAAATTCTCCTCGGATTGGCTGGATCCACGGCAATGCCGCGCAGGTAATTCTCTTTTCTTGGATATTCCCAGGGCAAACATTTCTGCATCTCGCGCGGTTCCCAACTTACGCCATTATCAATGCTCGCATAAATCTCACGATTGGCGACGATTAAGACGGTGCGCGGCGGGCCCGCGGTCACCGCAACATTATGGATGTCCCTGCGGCCGGTCACTTCTACGACGCGCCAGGTTTCCCCGCCGTCGCTGCTGTGGCGGGTGCCGTCAACTTCGAGACCGATCCAGACGTTGCTCGGCTCCACAGGATCAACCGCAATCCCCGTCACCCTCGGAGTGCCGACCGCCTCGCATTCGGAGGCAACTTCCACCGGCCGCTTTTGCCACGTGCGGCCGCCGTCGTTCGAACGAAAGATCATCGCGGGTGTAGGCGTGCCGGTACCGGCAAACACGTTGGCCGGATTGACCGGATCAAATGCGATCGCCCAAACGTAGGACGAATTCAGCGCCGAGTCGATATATTGCCAATTCGCTCCCGCATCTTCGCTGCGATAAATTCCTCTTTCGGTGCCCGCGAAAAGGATCTTATGTTGCTTTGGATGCATGGCGATGCAGCGCACCGAGGCTTCGTACGCAAACCCCCGTCGCGGCCCGATTCTTACCCAAGTCTGGCCATTGTCCTCGCTGCGCATGATGCTCTGCCCGACAGTCCCGACGACGATCGTCACATCTCTCATTGTCGCCTCCTTCGAGGGCTTGCATGTCTCGGGCAACTCGAAACGCGAAACCCGAAACTCGAAACGATCAGACGTTAACTCGATGCATATCCCTGGTTCGCGGCCCGGCAGCGGCGCCCGGGGCAAATAGCATGTCGAGCCTGTTAAGCTCATCCGCACTGAGCTTTACGTCAACCGACTGGATATTATCTTCCAGGTGCTTGAGCGACTTGCTGCTGGGAATGGGAATCACGTCCGAGCCCTGTGCCATTACCCAGGCCAGTGCCAATTGTGCCGGTGTCACGCCCTTGTTCTTCGCAAACTGCTCGAATTGACGGAGCAACTGTAGATTGTGCTCAAGATTCTCAGCTTGAAACCGGGGGTGGCTGATGCGGCCGTCTCCCTCGGATAGATCTTCCGGATGGTGCACCTGCCCGGCGAAGAAGCCACGGCCCAATGGCGAATAAGCCATAAAGCCCATGTTGAATTCGCGGCAGGCATCCAGATTGCCGGCTTCCGGATCCCGCGACCATAACGAATACTCCATTTGCAAAGAAGCGACTGGATGAACCTTGCGCGCCCGGCGAATCGAGTTGGCGCTCGCTTCGGAAAGACCGACGTAGCGCGTCAGCCCTCTTTCTACTAATCGTGCCATGGCGCCCACCGACTCCTCGACGGGAATATTCGGATCGACCCGTGACATGCAGAAAAAATCGAGGCACTCGATGCCGAGACGCTTGACGCTCTGCTCGCAATTTTGCGTCAGATACTCGGGAGTGCTGCCGCTACGCATGCCCGTTCCGTCCGGAGTACGCGGGCTGCCGGATTTCGAATGGATGATGATCCGCTCGCGCCGACCCTTTAGCGCTTTGGCGATCAGCTCATGATTATGCCCGTTGCCATAACTGGCAGAGGTGTCCAGGAAGTTGATGCCGAGATCGAAAGCGCGATGCAACGTAGCGACCGATTCCTTGTCGTCCGCGGGGCCATACGTCCCGGACATGCTCATGCAGCCCAGCCCAATACGCGAAACTTTGAAATCCGTCGAACCGAATTGAACGTATTCCATTGCGAACTCCTCCGTGTGGCGCCACAGTTACCGCATAAAGAAACAGTAAGTCAAACAGCGAGCGGCGTTGATCGGCCTGAGCCGTTCTGGGAGAATGCGGTAGTCGCACTCGGAGTTCTGAAGATCAAATGAATCCCAGAGAGATACTACTGCCGAGAGAAAGGGGTCGGGAGTCTTTTACTCATGACTACCGACCCGTTCACGTACATGGCCTAGCGGTATTGCTCTGGCTTTTTCAGGAGACGCTTAAGCCGGCGAATCCTACCAAGAGCCGTCAAAGAGACGAAGAAAAGACCGATTTCAGACGGATTCGTTGCCCGCGCTGCAAGTGGCAACCGAACAAATCAGATCGCTGGTACTGCGCGGACTGCGATTACCCCGAGGATTTTTTGAACGGGTGCGGCACGTCCTGGAACACTTTCATCACGCGCGGCCGCTGTCCCGGCTGCGGACATCTATGGCGTTGGACGATTTGCTTGCGCTGCCATGGTTGGTCACGCCACGACGACTGGTATCGTGGCGAAGCTAAGTAACTTTGCGCAAGCGGGCTCATGGGAACTCAACGCGAGTCGGACGGGTTGTGTCGTGTTCGCAATTCGGTTCGAAACGAGCACGAGGGACGAGCACGTTGCCCGATTCAGCGCTTGCCTAACTCCTTCAGTGCTTCTTCCAAATAGCTCTGATCCATGTATTTTGCCGGCTCGGGAAGCGGTCCCTTCGCGCCGGTTTGTTCGGCGTAGATACGGATGTTGTATTTGAGCCCTTCCGTCGTGACTTCGCCATTCACAGGCCAGAAGCGATTCTCGGTGTAAAACTCCCAACCTTTGCGCGCATGAACAGGCTTGAGCTGCATTTCTTTTGATAAAAAATCGACCGCTGCCTCTCTGTTGTCGTGCAACCAGCGCAGCGACTGCACCATGGCACGCATAAATCGCACGGCGATCGGCCGGTTCTTTTCCGCCCAACTTCTGCGCATTGCGACGGCATTGGTTTGAAAATAAGGTACGCCGTCTGAAAGCCTGCCGATCACGCTAAAGCCCGCTTCTTCCGCTGCATAATTGAGCGGCACAGCCACCGTAGTCGCGCTGATCTGGCCGGATTGTAACGCCGCAAGGTTGGTTGCCGAGCCGCCGGCGATCACTAACAGTTTATAGTCGCGGAGATATTCCAGCCCTTTGAGTTTCAAGGCTTCGCGCAAAACTGTGATCGTACCGCCGGTGAGCGATGCGGTCCCGAAAGTTGCGCCGCGCAAATCTTCATATGTCTTGATATGCTTTGCCGCGATGATCCATTGCGCCGTGCCGTTAATGATGCCGCCGGTAAGGGTGAAATCAAGGCCGCGTTCTGAGGCATCAATATACGGTTCGGCTCCGCCCGTGCCGATATGCAGCGAGCCCGCCGAAAGCGCCTGCACGGTCATCGGCATTCCCCGAAGCAGCACAAGCTGAACATCCAGGCCTTGCTGTTCAAAGAATCCCATTCTCGCGCCGACCCAAAGCGGGCTGTAACCTAGGGTTTTACTCGACGCGCCAAGAAAAATCTTCGGCTTTTCCTGGGGCACGGCAGGCGGAGAAAAAAATAGGATCAGAAACAGGCTTACCCATAAACGCACCAACATGCGGCCAATCCTTCCGTTATAGGCTCCGTAACGCGGGCATGATTTCCTGGGCAAAGAGGCGCATAGAGGCCAGCACCTGCTGCTGCGGCAGGGTCCCCGACGCGATGTTCAGCATCAACTGCTCCGGGCGGAGGGCGTCCGCGTAGATCTTGATCTTATCCATGCAATCGGCAGGTGTGCCCCAGACCGCCATGATGTTCGCACCCTCTTCGGCGACGGCCCAGCGCGCCTTTGCGGGCGTTGAGAGTTTCTCAAACGCTGCACGCGATGCGCTTTTGCTTGCGTAAGCTTCTTTGAGGCCGCTCACGTTCGGACGGCTCTGGCTCGATCTCAGAAATACGTCAGCTTGCGACGACAGCGCGAGCGCGCCGTTCTCGACCGCTTCATCGCGGTTCGACGCGACATGCAAGTGGAGTCCCAACACAATATCACTCGAGCGTCCTGCGGGAAGATGATTTCGGTAGATCGAGGTGAGGCCGCGAACGAGCTCAAATGGGATCCCGAGATACCCTGGCTGAACTAAACCGTGGCCGATTGTGCCCGCAAACCTAGCGCTGTCCGCGGTCGTGGCTGCTGCCGTGTAGATCGGTGGATGCGGTTTCTGCATCGGTTCCGGGCTCAGCTTGAAATCACGGATTTGCCAGAAGGCGCCGTCGAGCTTTTCGATGTACTCCGCCGTGAAAGCTTTGATCAGCATCGACAAGCCTTCTTCGAATCGCGCGGTGCTCTCCGCAGGATTAATGCCCAGCCGGTTCAACACCCAAGGATGCCCGCGGCCTATCCCGGCCATGATCCGGCCGTCCGTGAGCAGATCCGCAGCGGCGATTTCGCTCGCCAGAACCGCCGGGTGATGAGCCGGCATGCTGGTGATACCGGTCATAAAACGAATTTTGCGCGCGCGCTGCGCCGCCGCCACGTAAAGCCCCAATGGAAACGGCGAGCAGGAAAACAAGTCTTTACCGTAGCTTTCTGTGGTCGAGAAAAAGTCATAGCCCAACTCGTCCGCGACGGCGATCTGCTCTAAGACTTCCCGGTACGTTTGCTGCTCCGACTTTCCCGGGTAGGAAAACTCGGTGAACAATCCTATCTTCATCTAGCCTCTCTGACGCCTTGAATGATTTGAACGTTTTGAACGAGCCGCTAGGCGCCGATCACCATTGTCGTCCCGACGCTATTTGGAGTGAAGGCGTGCGGGAACTCGCGCGCGACCAAGTGTGTCGCCTTCCAACCGGTGCAGTGTTGCGGGACGATCACCGCGGGGTTGAAGTCTTTCAACGCCTGCACCGTAGGCGCGATGATCGGCTCGAATATCGGCCCGGTGAGATGAAACCCGCCAATAACGGCATGTATCTGACTCACACCGGTTAATTCGCGAGCGCAAAGCAGTGTGTTGATCACGCCGGCATGACCGCAGCCCGTGAGGACAACGAGCCCTTTGTCCTTGACATTCACGACGATGGCCTGGTCGTCGTGAATCCACGGATCCGGTTGCCATTGACCATTGATGAGGGCGACCTGGTTGGGGCTGCCTTTCTCGTAGGACGTTGCCCGCGGAATTTGACCCGTGACGAGAGCATGATCGCCGATGAGCATCGTCGGCCCGCGCTCCTCGACAATCTGCACATCTTCGGCTTCCAGATCCTTTCGGCTCGGGGGAAAATGCTCGGATTCATGGCCGTCGGCCTGAACGTTCTTGCGCTTAAGGTAGGCGTCGGGGTGCAGCACGATCGGCACTCTTGGCCGGCCATAACGCTTGATAAAGCCCAGCAAGCCCCGGGTGTGATCCGTGTGGCCGTGGCTCAAGACCACCGCGTGAAGCTCGTTAGCTTTCACCTCGAGAACATCCATGTTGTGCAGCACGCCGTCAACGGTCACGCCGGTATCGAAGAGGAAGGAATCGCGGCTGCCGCCCGCGACGGTAGTGACAAGCATCGAGACGCCGTGCTCGGCGCGCAGTTGCGCCTTTGAGAGCGCATCGCTAGAACGCTTTAGCCTTTTGGCAACTGGCGTATCGCCCATCAGAACGTCGATGGAATTATCCATGACGCTGAGAATTTCGACGCGATCAACGGGTTTGAGTAGGACAGAGCCCATAAACCTCCATCGAGAGCCAGCGGCTCTATTCGATTCTTTACGTGGCTGAATTCCTCAGCAGATAGTTGCTGCTACTTAATCCATAAAGCGACAAACACAAATCGCACTTCAAAGCGATAGACGTTCCATGGTTTCCCTCAGGGACCATTCACGGTCTTGAAGCAGAGCTACGCTAACCGAAGTTCGATTCCACGGTCAAGGGCGTTGCTGTTACACAAACTGATTGACCGGGCGACTAGCTTATACTATGAGGGCAGTGACTCGCTTGAGGAGGCTATCATGAAGGAAACTTTGCTGGCCGTCCTTTTTCTTTTGGTTTCTGCTGCTGCCCAGGCCCAGACGCCGTTTTACCAGGGTAAGACCATTCGCATTGTGACCGGCTATCCTGCTGGCGACGTCAACGATCTGTGGCCGAGATTGGTGGCGCAGCACATGGGGAAGTACATACCGGGCAATCCCAACTTCATCGTGCAGAACATGCCCGGCGCGAGCTCTATGATCGCAGCCAATCATGTTTTTAACGTCGCCAAACCGGACGGTCTCACCCTCGGCTGGATTGCACCCACGCTCTACTTCGATCAGCTCGTCGGTCGCAAAGAAGTGAAGTACGACTGGGCCAAATACAGCTTTGTCGCCTCGCCGTCGCCGAGCGAACACCACCTCTACATGCGCGCGGATAGCCCGTATAAAACCATCGAAGACGTTCGCAAAGCAGCCGAGCCTCCCAAATGCGGCTCCGGCGGCGCCGCGGGGACCGGCTATTACTTCCCAAAACTACTGGAGGAAACAGTCGGCGCCAAGTTCACGATCGTGCTCGGCTACCAGGGAGGCGGCCCCATCGACCTCGCCGTAGAAAAAGGAGAAATTCACTGCCGAGCCATGACCATCGAATCTTTCATGGCACGGGAACCGTTTCATACCTGGCGTAAAACCAAGTTCGTCAGAAGCATCGCTCAGTCCGGCCGCAAGCGCGATCCTCGCTTGGCGGAAACCCCGACAATTCACGAGCTGATGGATCACTACAAGACGCCGGATGAAGCGCGGCGGGTTGCGTCGGTTATTCTTGCCGGCGGTGTTTTTGGTCGGCCTCTGGTTGGTCCGCCCGGTATTCCACCGGAGCGGCTGAAGATTTTGCGCGCCGCCGCGATGAGCGCGCTCAAAGATCCGGAGTTGAAAGTAGACGCGGAAAAGAGGAATTACGAACTGGAGCCCGTCGATGGCAGCGACATGGAACGCTTGGCCAAAGAGGTGATGTCGCAGCCCCCCGCGATCCTCGAGCGCATGAAGAGAATCCTCGGCGACTAGCGCAGCACGCGCGGCCCCCTAGTAACTCTGCGTCGTTAATACGTTGCAGGTTGCTAGCATCCTTTAACTAAAGTTCGTTTAAAATGTCCGGAGTCCGATCTCGTCATTGCCGAGGAAGCGGCAATCTTGTAGGGGTGGGTTTGAAACCCGCCCCTACGCTGGATTCCGGGTCTCGCTTGCTATCGCCAGCTCGCCCCAGAACGACGGTTGGTCTTATGGAGCGAATTTCAGGGACACGACAGTAGCCTCTCTTTTGAACACTGTGTCCTAATCCGCACAGGCGCACTCACGTCACTCAGCAAAGCGAAGCATCTCCGTCAATTCTTCGACGAGCGGCTCGCTTCGGAAGCTCGTTTGACGCCAGCCGCGCGGGGTCTCGCATAAGTGATTTGGGACTAAGTATAGGGGCAGACTCTCGAAAACGAGCACTAGCGCAAAAGACTGCTGTTGATGCTCGGGGTTGCGATCGTGTTGCGGCGCAGTCAAAACGCTGGCGGTGCCGATGAGTGATCCGCCGCAGCTCGCTCTTGTGCCGGTGACCGAAATTTCCTTCGCGCGCAGTGTAGTGCGACACCGACAGCATTTTTGAAGCTCATTCAATATTTTCCGAACAGCCAAAGACTCGCCCGGCTGAATTTCTCCCCAAAGTGCTCTGATTTCGTAGCTCGCGTCCAGCAAAATTACTTGGTGGATTGAAAAGGTCGGGCGATACGGCACTCGAGGCGCAGTACACTGGTGGCACTTGTCTTGCGTCTAGGATGCGCGATTTGCCTCAGCGTAACAGCCGACCAAAACTTGACGATCTTTAAACTGTCTAAGGAGGATTTCCTATGGCGATCTGGAACCAAGCGGCACAAGACGAACACAAAGAAAACGGGCGTATGGACGCGCCCCCCATTCCTCAACCGCACATTGTTGCGGCTCCTGCTCCAGCGACCGGCGCAAAAGAAAGCGCATCTAAAGATCGTCGTGAATCGGTATTCGGTCCCGGCGTTTCAATCGAGGGCAAAATTGAAGGTGATGCGGACCTGCGTATTGCCGGCAAGTTCAAAGGGGATATTCACATCAAAGGAGATCTGAATGTTGAAAAGGGCGCGCATCTAGGCGCCAAAATCAATGCCGCTAACGTCATCGTTGCCGGCGAGATCGAGGGCAACATTGTCGCTAGTTCTCAAGTGCGGCTGGTGGAATCCGGTCAAATTATCGGGGACCTCAAGGCAACGACGCTCACGGTCGCAGCAGGATCCCGCATGCGCGGTCACGTCGAGTTCGGCTGGAGCGCCTCCGAGGTGGCCAAGTTCACTAATGGCCGCGTTCAGGAAGTCGAGATTAGCAAAGCTGCCGGATAAGCACCGAGAGCCGCATAACTCCGGCGTCGCGCGCTCGCTGCATGCGTATTGTAGGGGCGGGTTACAACCCCGCCCCTGCTCTGAATTGAATTACGCTGTCCGAGCGCATCTCGACCCTATTGCCGTGTTCTAACGGCTACTAGACATTTAGTTTAAGCAGACGTTTTACGTTCTCGCCGAGAATTTTCTCCTTCTCGCGGGTGGGGATCGGCATTGCTTCGATGCTCGGCACCGCTCCCGGAAGATCGCCAATAATCAGCGGAAAGTCGCTGCCTAGCACCATTCGTTCTGCGCCATAGAATTCGTAAGCCATGGCCAGAGCGGGCTGATAAAACGAGACGGTATCGCAATAGAGGTCACGCAGATACTCGGACGTCGGTTTTTTCGTTTTGATGCCGCAGGTCGGGTCGTGATAACCGCGATCGATTCTACCGGCCAAAAATGGAATGCCGGCGCCGAGATGCGACACAACGAAGTGAAGCTCGGGAAATTTATCGAGCACTCCGGAGTAGGCGAGCCGAGTGGCGGAGAGCACAATGTCGAACTCGAAACCGAGAATGATCGCCAGCCGCCACTCTTGCATGACTTGTGCGCCCAGAGGCGTGGTCGGATGGATGAAGATCGGAACGGATAGTTCTTGAGCGCGTTCGTAGACGGGCAAAAGAAAATCCGAATCGAGCGTTTTACCCGCAACATTCGTGAGCATGCACATGCCCTTCAAACCGAGGTCTAACACGGCGCGGTCGAGCTCCTGCAGTGCCAGTTTGGTATCGATCAGCGGCAGCATCGCAACACCCTGAAAGTGCTTTGGGTACTTCCGAACCGCCCCTGCGATGCCGTCATTGATGATGCGGCTCATTTCAGCGCTTTCTTCCGGTGAAAAACGATCCACCCCCGGATGCGGCGAGGAGAGGATCTGCATCTCGACGCGGTTTTCTTTGATGCGATCGACTCTTACGTCAACGTCGAAAAAGTCTGGCGTTATCGGTCCGGCCTTCGCACCCATGCTGAGAATGAACTTCTGACCCCTGGAATCGGGCTCGATCCGCACGTCACCTTGTGAGGCCTCGAGCTTCTTCAGATACGCTTCTGGATAGATGTGAGCGTGAAAATCGATA
>DATACQ010000812.1:0-7852 GCA_036258955.1 Binatia bacterium | reverse complement strand
GCCGATGAGAAAATACATCGGCAACAGCATCACTTCCCAGAAAACGTAAAAGAGGAAGAAATCCAAGGCGCAAAACACGCCCATCATGCCGGCATCGAGTATCAGGAATAAAGCGTAGTAGCCTTTGACCGCCTTCTCGATGCCAAAGGAAGCGAAGATGCAGAGAAAGCTCAGCAGCGCGGTGAGCAGCACCATGGAGATGCTCAAGCCGTCAACGCCCATGATATATTTAATGTTAAAAGCGGGAATCCACTCATACGCTTCGATGAACTGAAAACCAGGCTTGCTCCGGTCGAAATTGTTAAACAGCCAGACCGCCATCAGCAACGGCGGCACAGTCGCGGCGGCTGAAACCCAACGAATGAGCTTGTAGTTGCCACTCGGCAGCGCCAGCACAATGATAGCGCCAGCGACGGGAATAAAGGTCATGTATGTGAGGATATTTTCCATCTTCGAGCGGCCCCCTGAGATCAGCTCCAGTAGCGAATCTTAACTATAACCGCGAGCGCGAGCGCGATCAGAATTCCATAAAGATAACTGTTGATGTTGCCGGTTTGAATGCGACGGAATTTATTGCCCGCCCAGAACGTGATGTTCGCGACCGCGTTTACCAGACCATCAATGATGTAAAGATCAAACAGACCATTGAACCAGGAGACGAAGCGTGTCACCGAAGCTGACCCGTTGACGATGCCATCGACGACGTAATGATCAAAGAGCGAAAAGAGACGCGCCAGCAGCAGCGCGCCGTTAACGAAAACCGCCTGATAAACTTCGTCAAAGTACCACTTGCGATCGAACAATCTGTAAAAAAAACCGCCCGCGAGCTTGACGAAAGGCTGCGGCGATAAAGCACCGCGATAGTACATCAAATAGGCCAAGAATAGGCCGCCTGCGGCAACGCCGATGGAAAGCGCCATCAGACCCAACTCGGTGGCATGCGAACCATGGTGCTCGGCAGGGGCAATCACGGGCTCCAACCAGTGCGCGAATTGGCTACCGCCGAACACCGCCGGCAAGCCGATCCAGCCTGCCACCACCGCACCCGCCGCCAAAACCACCAGCGGCAAGGTCATTACTTTCGGCGACTCATGCAGATGCTCGCGCGTGTGATGATCGGCGCGGCAGTCGCCGAAAAAGACCATGAACAGCTGCCGAAACATGTAGAAAGCCGTCAGGCCGGCGCCCACCAGCGCCAGAAACCAAATCAGCTCATGATGACCGGAGAAAGCGAGCCAAAGAATTTCGTCTTTGGAGAAAAAACCGGCCAAGGGCGGGAATCCCGCGATGGCAAGCACCGAGATAAAAAAAGTGACAAAGGTCAGGGGCATGTACTGCCTGAGACCGCCCATCTTGCGCATATCTTGCTCATGGTGCATGGCGTGAATGACGCTGCCAGCGCCAAGAAACAGGCAAGCTTTGAAGAAAGCATGGGTCATTAGATGGAAAATCGCAGCGGCGTAGCCGCCCACGCCAATACCGATGAACATGTAGCCAAGCTGGCTCACGGTCGAATAGGCGAGAACCTTTTTGATGTCGTTTTGCGTGAGCGCGATGGTTGCCGCCACCAGAGCCGTCGCCACTCCAATGGCCGCTATGACGCTCAACGTTTCCGGCGCCATCGAGAAAAAAACGTTCAATCGCGCGGTCATGTAGACGCCCGCGGTAACCATGGTCGCCGCATGGATGAGCGCGCTAACGGGCGTGGGACCGGCCATGGCGTCAGGGAGCCAAACGAAGAGCGGAATCTGCGCCGACTTCCCCGTGGCGCCGACAAACAGCAAAAGAGTCGCGAGGGTCACAACGCTGATGCCCCAAATCTCCTGGCCTTGCAGCGTGGAAGCCCATTTGACCATCTCTCTAAACGTCAAAGTGCCGTGACCTTGAGCGTCGAGGGACCAGAACAACAGGAAGATTCCCAAGACAAAACCGAAGTCGCCCACCCGATTGACGATAAACGCCTTATTGCCGGCGCGCGCGTTGGCGTGGTCGGTATACCAGAAGCCGATAAGCGCGTAGGAGCAAAGTCCCACGCCTTCCCAACCGACGAACATGACCAGCAGGTTGTCGCCCAACACAAGGGTGAGCATCGCCGCCATAAAGAGATTCAGGTAGGCGAAAAAACGCCAGAATGAATTGTCCTCGTGCATGTAGCCGACAGCATAGATATGGATGAGGCCGCCGATGCCGGTAACGATAAGGATCATTACCGCGGACAGCGGATCGACGACGAAAGCCATGTCGACGTTTAAGGAACCCATCGTGATCCACGGGAAGAGGTTGTCAATGAGAGCGCGCTTTGTGGGATCGAGCCCCTTGAGTGTAAAAAAAGCATTGAGGGCCAAACCGAAGGCGAGGACCACGGGCGCGCACGCAAGGACGGCTATAGCGCTTTTGCCCATGCGCTTCTGAATCTTCGCGCCTAACAAACCGTTAATCACCGCCCCAATCAACGGCAGGAAAATGATCCAGCGGATATAATCTGTTTGTATCGGGTTATCCATAAGCTACCGTGGCTCGTGCTCGTCGCTCGTGTTCGTCGAAATCGATCGAAACATCGGGAAAATACGAGCACGAACACGCATCACGAACACGCTCCTACTCCTTCAGGGTCTCCGCCGCCTCGACGTCGATGGTGTGGAAGATTTGAAAAATCGCCAGCACGATTGCCAAACCTACCGCGGCTTCTGCGGCGGCAAGCATGATGACGAAAATCGCATACAGTTGCCCGTCCAGGTTGCCACTGCTGAAATGCGAAAACGCGACATAGTTGATGTTCGCGCTATTCAAGATGAGCTCCACGCCCATGAGCACGCTGATGGCGTTACGCCGCGTCAATACCGTAAATAACCCGAGACAAAAAAGAATGGCGCCGATAATGAGATAAGGAGTCAGATCGTTAGGCGTGAAGCCGGCCATAAGACTACTCTTTGATTTCCTTGCGCGACAACACCACGGCACCGATCATGGCGGCCAGCAGCACGAGAGAGGCAAGTTCGAAGGGCAGCAGATACTGTTCCAAAAACAACTCGCCGATTTTCGCGGTGGTGGGCTCGTGGGCGATGTCTTTCGCCTTCACCCACGGAGTTTCGCGAATCGTTTGAGCGAGCAAGACGAAAAACACGCCAATGATAATCAACCCGGGGATTCGTCCCGCCGAGCGGTTGGTGATTTCAACGTCTGTGATGCGGTGGGTCAACATCACCGCAAAAAGAATTAAGACGAGAATCCCGCCCACGTAGATCAGGACTTGCACGCCGGCAACGAAATCGGCCCCGAGAAAAATGTAGAGGCCGGCAATCCCCATGAAAGTGCCGAGCAAGGAGAACGCAGAGTAGATGATATTGCGGGAGAAAGCCACGACGGCCGCGGAACCGACCGTTATCACCGTAATCAGATAGAATACGACCGTAGATACTTCCATGACTACCCTGAAAATGTCGTGGGGACCCGAAAGAGTTGAGGACTTCTGGCTCAAATACCGGAAGAATCGTTGAAGATCAAGAGGAAGGCCGCCCTTGCCGCGCCGTTTATTCCTCCTCCGCGCTAGCGCCGCCGTCGGGCGTGGCAAACTCATCCAGATACTTCTGCCCAATATCGACCTTCTGGATTAACTTCGGCTCCGTTTCGCCGCCCTTTTTTGGCTTGTATAAGCCCTGCGGCTGCGGCGCGAAGTGACGCACGAGACCGGCCGGATTGTAGCTCGCGCCTTCAAACTCCTGCGAGTGCCGTATGGAACCCGTGGGGCAAACCTCCGAGCACAACCCGCAATACATGCATTTGCAGATATCAATATCGAACTGAGTAAAGCGACGCTGCTTGGTTTCTTTGTCCATATCGATGCCGATCGCAATGCAAGTAATCGGGCAGACTCGCTCGCATGCGAGGCATCCGGTGCAGATGTCGAGATCGACTTCGAGAATACCGCGATAACGCCGCGGCAAGGTTTCCTGGATCGGCACCGGTATTTTGTCCGGGTACTGGATCGTCATCGGCCGGCGCACGAGATGCGAGAAGGTGATCGACATGCCTTCGAAAGTTGACTTCACGGCGTCGACGATATCTTTGACGTAGCTTGCAACAGCCATAGATCCTCAGTCGTCAGATTTGCGGTTTGAAATAAAGCTCCGGGCGCGCGTGGCGAATTTGAAATGCTACGCGCAGGAAGAAAACGACGACCAGTGCGACGCCAAGCCCGAACATCGCAGCGCTGACGACGCGCTGAACGTGACTTGGCACGAACATGAATGCAAGGGTCCCCATGAGGCAAATAAACGACAGCGGCACCATGTATTTCCAGCACAGTGCCATAAGTTGATCGACCCGGACCCGCGGCAAGGTCGCGCGGATCCACATGGCAACAAACACCCAGAAATATGCTTTCAGGAAGAATGTGACGAATTGCGCGACACCCAATAGCGTGGGGCTATTTTCAAATACCGCAAAGGGGGGGACTTGCCACCCGCCCATGAACAGGGTGGTTGCCACGGCGCCGATGACGTACAGGTTGCCCCATTCAGCGAAGAAGAAAAACAAAAAGCGCATGCCGCTGTACTCCGTAACATAGCCCGCCACCAACTCGGACTCCGCTTCGGGTATATCGAAGGGCGTGCGGTTGCCTTCCGCCAATGCCGCCGTGAAATAGAGAAAGAATACGGCAAACGTGAAAGGGTTATGGAACATAAACCAATCCCAGGGTCCCCAGCCCTGGGCCTTGATGAGCTCCTGCATGCTCAAGGTTCCAGCGAGAAACACTATCGTGAGAACGGCAATACCCGCGGGGATTTCGTAGCTCACGATTTGCGCAGCTGAGCGCATGCCACCGAGCAAGGACCATTTGTTGTTCGATGCCCAGCCGGCCATGAGAATACCGACGACTACCAAAGAGGTAACGGCGAGAATGTAAAGAATACCAATATTCAGGTCGGCGACGATGAGCTGGCTGCTGAAAGGAATCACGACGAAGGTGCAGAGAAAACCCACGAATACGACGTAGGGAGCCAAAGAAAATAACTTCGCATCCGCCGCCGTGGGGATCAAATCTTCTTTGAGGAGGTTCTTGATGCCATCGGCGAGCCACTGCAGAACACCTTGGGGCCCCACGCGGTTCGGGCCGATGCGCGACTGCATCCTCGCCCACACCCGGCGTTCAAGCCAGCTTGTAACACCCGCCAAGGGCGCCACAAACACCGACAGGACGATGAGAGCAGTCAGCGTCATGGCAATGGCGTAGACGACTTGCTTAGGCGCGCCGCCGAAGTAGCCTTGCTGGATCAGTTGATCGATAAATTCCTGCATGTGAACCTAACGGTTAGCCCAGTATTCATGCCCATGGCAGACGCTGAGTCCGAGGAGTAAGCCTCGTCACGTTTCGTTCAAAACGTTCAACTTGTTCAACCGGTTGGACCTTTTTGAACGAGTTGAAACAACTTATTTTAACGGTCGATCTCCGGCGCGTCGACGTCCAAACTGCCGATGAGGGCGATCAGATCTGCCACCATGATACCTTTCGCGAGTTTGTCGATGATGGCCATCGCAGTAAACGATCCCGTGCGAATGCGCACGCGGTAGGGGTACTCGCTGCCGTCGCTTATAACGTAAAAACCCATATCGCCGCGCGGCGCTTCGACTCTCATGTAGCATTCGCCCTTCGCCGGCCGAAATTTTTTCGGCACCTTCGCTATCGCCGGCCCCTTGGGCATCATCGCTAGAGCTTGGCGCACAATTTTGCAGCTCTCTTGGAGCTCGCGAATTCGCACCCAGTAACGATCATAGCTGTCGCCCAGGACGCCGACCTGGGCCGAGCCTATGGGCACCTCGAAATCCAGCTCCGGATAAACGGAATACGGAATGTCGCGCCGAATATCCCACTTGATGCCCGAACCGCGCAGATTCGGGCCAACCAGATTGTAAGACAGCGCATCCCCCTTGGAAATAACCGCGACGCCCTCGAGCCGCTCGATAAAAATTTTGTTACCGGACAGTAGCCGATTAAATTCATCCACAATAGGCTCGAAATGGTCGAGAAACTCGCTGATGCGGCTGCACGTTTCAGGCAGAATGTCGTAGCCGACGCCGCCAATCCGGATATAGTTGTAGGTAAGGCGCGCGCCGCAGATCTCTTCCATCAAGTTATTGATGGTTTCGCGTTCTCTGAGGGCGTGCACGAACGGTGTCATCGCGCCGATGTCCTGGCCGAAGGTGCCGACTGATATTAGATGACTCGCGATCCGGTTCAATTCGCAAGCGATGACCCGGCAAAACTCGCCCCGGCGTGTAACCTCGATGCCGCCAAGTTTTTCCGCCGCCATGCAAAAAACCTGGTTGGCAAACATCGCCGCGAGGTAGTCGGCGCGGTCCGTATACGGAACGTAGCCGTGATAGGTGACCTTCTCGCCAATTTTTTCAATGGAGCGATGTAGGTAACCTACGTCGGGAATCGCCTCGCTGATCACTTCACCGTCCGTTTTGACGACGAAGCGCAACACTCCGTGGGTGCTCGGGTGCTGCGGTCCGACGCTGAGAGTCATTTCCTCTGCGAAGAAACCCTTACCGCTCTGATCTTGCGCTAACTCGTTCATGCGTTTACCTAACGAAGCAGTTTTTCAACCAATGGGGCGCGCTGGGTGCTCATCCCATCATATTCTTCCTGCTCGACATAGTCTTTGCGCAGCGGGTAGCCGACCCAGTCGTCCGGCAACATGATACGGCGCAGGTCACTGTGACCGTCAAAGATTACACCGAAAAGGTCGTAAATCTCCCGCTCGAACCAGTTCGCCACCTTCCAGACACCCTCGACCGTTCGCAACTTCGGATTAGCGCGCGGGAGGTCTACTTTTAACACCGCCTGGTGTTTGTGAACATAGGAATAGAGGTGATACACGACCTGAATTTTTTCCTCTTTAGGCCAATCGACCGCGGTCAGGTCGGACAAAACCTCGAAATTCAGCCCCTCGGTGTCTCGCAAGAACTGGCAGATATCGACAATGCTCGCTGCGTCCGCCGAGAAGTATGGCTCGGCGACATCCCCTTTGAAATCGTGGACTCTGCCAGGAAACTGTTCTTCGAGGCGCGCGAATACCTGTTGAGCTTCCATCCTAGGCAGGGGCCGTTTCGGCGGCGGCACGGGAGGGTTTTACCAGCCAGCGTTCGCGCATCATTTTATCTTGAATCCGCAGCAAGCCCTCCGTCAGCGCTTCGGGCCGCGGCGGGCAACCGGGAACATACACGTCCACCGGGACGATCTTATCGACGCCTTTGCAAACAGAGTATGCGAGTTGAAATAAGCCGCCGCAGTTCGAACAGCTGCCCATGGAGATCACGTACTTTGGATCCGGCATCTGATCGTATAGCAGCTTGGTGCGCTTGGCCATTTTGTACGTCAATGTCCCGGCGACGATCATTAAATCGGATTGCCGCGGCGTCGCCCGGGGGACCGCGCCGAACCGGTCCAGGTCTGCTCTTGGCCCGCCCGTTTGCATCAGTTCGATGGCGCAGCAGGCGAGACCAAACAGCATATACCACTGCGAAGACGCCCTACCCCAATTGAGCAAATCGTCAACTTTGGTCGTAAATACCGTTTCAGGAAGCGAATTTATTAATGGTTTCATAAGATCACGCCTTTATACCTTGATTTTTTTGACCCAGTCCAAATCACCCTTCACCCAGGCGTAAATTAGTCCGAGAAACTGTGTGCCGATAAAAATGAACGCTTTAACAAAGGCTAGCAATCCCTCTCCGCTTTCTACCAAACCGCGAAAAACAGAGGCTATAGGAAAGAGAAAAGCGATTTCCACCTCGAAGATGATGAATACCAGCGCGACAAGATAAAATCGAATATTGAAATTGACCC
>DATACQ010000811.1:0-1801 GCA_036258955.1 Binatia bacterium | reverse complement strand
CGAGGCGCCGGCTAAAATGGCTGATGCGATAGCCGCCGCGAAGGACTTGGATTTAGAGTACGGTAAGAAACTTTCCGTATTCTGGGGTAATCCCGATCACACGTGGGGCCGTCTACCGATAATCGATAGGCTGGATTTGCTCGATCATGCCGTGCCGCTGCTGCGCGGTCATAAGCCAGAGTTTCGGCGGCCGATCCAGGCGGAGATTCATGGGGCACTGCGCGAAAGCTTTGACCGGAGTTATGCACCCCGGTTGCCCGAGCTAAGCTCCTTGCGCCGGCTCGAGCCACACCAGCGCAAATCCTACATCCGCACTGTGCTATATCCCGCGCGCTTAATCTACACCTGGGATAATCTCGCGGTGGATTCCAACGACCGTGCCGTGGAATATCTGCACCGTGTCCACCCGCCGGGTTTGGATCTTAAACCGATCGATCTGGCTTTAGCTTGCCGGCAGGAAAAGTGCGCAGCGGAAGATGTACTCGCGCTCGCGCCGAATCTTCATAAGCAGTTCGAGGCGGCGTTCAAGTACGTTACGGCAAAATCACACTGAGTAGCAACACAGTTCCGATTCGACGAATTTTCAAATCGTTCGACCCGCTCGGGTCGGGCGGGCCTGATCTCCGAGAGAGCGTACGGGCCGGAATCCACCCGGGACCGGATTCAGCTTCGCCGGTTGGACGGAGAGCTCAGACAAAGTTAGCTTCCGCTGAAATCCCGTGAGTCTACTCTCTACTTTCCCCAGAGCTTTTTGACGAAGCCCTCTTCCTCAAGCCTTCGTAAGTAGCGGTCGCTAACGTATGTCTTGGCATCAATGCCGCGCGCTTTTGGGTTGGTCTCGCCGATCTGCGCGACGACGGCTTGCATCGCTTCGCTCGACGGGTACGGAATATCGGCGACCTGTTTCACAAAGTAATCGTAGCCTTCCTGGATCGCTTTGAGATTCTGCACGCGGGTGAACTGCGTCAGGGCTTTGACGGAATATTCGCGCTCCGTCTTTAAAACTTTGATGGCTTCCAGATAAGCGCGGAGAAAACTCATGACTTTAGCGTCCTGTTTTTCCATAAAACGCTTGCTGCCGAGGAGACCCGTGTTGAAAAATGGGATGTTCATCTTCACGGAATCGGCGATGACGTTGAGCTTCAGTCTTTCGGCTTCACTGCCGAAGGGCGCATTGACAACCGTGCCGTCAACGTTGCCCGAGGTGATCGCGGCAATGCGGGTAGGCTCGTCGCCCACCTGAAGAATGCTCGCTTCTTTGACGGGATCGACGTTCAGGCGTTTCAGCAACGCGCGCATTCCGAAATCCGCCGACGAGCCGAAGCGGCTGACCGCAAACTTTCGACCCTTAAGCTGTTCGACCGTTTTAATTTCCGGCCGGGTCACAAGCTGGTAGTTGAGTTTATCGAGCAAACCGAGAATGTAAACGAGGTCCGCTCCTTCCAAGTTCGCTGCCACGCCCGGTGCGCCGCTCAACTGTGACAGGTCTAAACTGCCGGAGACGAGAACCTGAACGTTGATAGATCCGCCGGGGATATAAATGCTCTCAGCCGTTAAGCCGTATTTCGTGAAGAGCCCGCGATCCTTGGCGATATGCACGAGGCCCGACTGCAAGCTGATCGAGCCAAGGCCTACTCGGATCCTTTCTTGCGCGACGGCATCCGTCTGCAACGCGGCGCATAGAACCCAGGCTGAGGCGACAAGTAATCGATGGAATAAAAAACTTTTCATTTGCATGAATAACTCCCGAGGACGCGATTCTCGTGCATCCTGCAATATCACCGCTACTATCACAGCAACC
>DATACQ010000810.1:0-3693 GCA_036258955.1 Binatia bacterium | reverse complement strand
GACGGAAGGAACAGAGGAAAATGGATTTTCGATCTCAAGCGTGCTGATCTGCACTTCGCCGCCGAAGACTTGGGCTTGGATCTTGCCGTCGCTGCTCAAAGTGCCGCCGCCCCATTCAATTTTTGGAATGGAGCCGGAAAGAGTGCCACCGAAGCGATGCCATCCCAGAGCATTGGTAAGCCGCTCCAATCGCAGATTCTTCGCTTCCAGCGCGAGCGACATTGCCTGGGGCTCCACGATGAGATTCCTGAAGCTCAGGTCCGAAATGGCCAAAATCCCGCCAAAGATCGGCAGACGAATCGCCTCGCGAAACCTCAGCGCGTTGTTCCAAAAAGATACGGTGTTCTCGGTCGCAGGTATCACCTCTGAACCAAACCGGGCGTGTGCAATCGTCAGAGTCCCTGCAGGCACGTTTGAAGCGATCGCCGGCGAACTTGTCCCCGGGTATTGAATGCGTATAGGAAGATCGAGCTGCACGGGCCCGAGATGCCATTTATCCGCTCTATTCTGAAATTCGCCGCTGCGCAGCTGTATGCGCCCCTCGAGAATCAAATCCTCCAACGTACCGATGGCTTGCACGGCGAACGTGAGCCTGCCCGCAACGGCGAACTTGTCGAGTATGGGAAAGCTCCTGTTGAAGGTCGGTCGGAGGAATGATTCGAAAATTCCGCCAGGCTGAAGATTGTCACTTGTGATCTCCAGGTTGACGACGGGGTTTTTTGACGCCTGTTCGATCACGCCTCGAGCGGCGAGTCGTCCGACGCTTGCCAGGGCAATATTTAGCTCGCGCAAGCGTAGCGAATCCGCGCCGGGTACGTAGTCGGCCGCGAATTGAAGCGCGGTTCGTTGTGGTTTTAAATCCGCGAAAAACTTTCCCCAAAGCATTTCTCCTTGTTCAATATCCAACTTGCCGTTTACAAAAATATCGTTTAGTTCCGGATGAGTGGTGGCTTCGAATCGAGCAGCAATCATCAAGTTTTCACCGACCCGGGAGCCGTCTAGGGAAGCAAATTGCGCTTGATTCAGGCGCAACTGACCAGCAGCCCGCGCGCGTGCGCCGGCTTTTTGTTCCCAGGTCGCGGCGATCCGTACGCCTTCGGCCGCGACAGGCATCTGGCTTTTTTGGCGCGCCAACAGTTTTCTGGCCGTAATTTGCACATCACCGGCAAAGAATCGTGAGCCGGCCCATTCCACGGGCGTTTTAAAATTAACTTCCTGCAAGGAGAAGTCTTCGCCGCGAAGCTTTATGCCGGAGCCTTGGACCGCGCCCATGATTGCCGGCGCGCGGAGTGCTCCGCGCACGCTCAGGTCGGCATCGAGAGATCCCTCCGACACGGACGCATTCAGCGCCCGCGGAAGCAGGGGCCCTAAATGTTCAAAAGGCACTTTTCTCAAACTCACTTTGCTGTCGGTGACTGCGACCTCGGGCGTGAAAGAGAGCTGGGCGACGCCACTGGCCTCGCCTAGAGGCGACTGCAGACGAAAGGATCGTACTGCCAAGATCTTTTCAGCGGCGGAAAAACTTGCTTCAAACTTGAGCGCGCTCGTTCCCTTGGGCAGATTGACGGGCAAAAAATCTACGCGCGCCGGGAGCTCCGTTGCGACGAGCTTCGCAGTTATCGCGGCATGATCACGATTCTCGTCCAGATCCGCGCGCCCATCGAAACGACCGCTAAACGCATTACCGTCCATCACCATTGCGTTTAACTTTCCTATGGCACCGAGCGTGAGAGACTTGTCTGCGTTCTTGGTGACCTTGATCTCAGCCTCGAGTGCATCTCGCAGGCGCGGCTTCGATGCGAAAACAGGCCCCGGTGAGTCGCGCGCTGCTTGCTTAAGGCCGATCCTCGCGACTTTCTCATTTTCATCGCCTGTGACGACAACGAGTTCGACAACGCCCTGCAGCCGCGGAACTTCGGCGCGCAGGTTCAATCCCGCTGCTTCACCAATGTTGATATTGTGAGCATTCATGGCCAATGACTTAAATTCGATCAACCTGCCGCGGACTACTTCCAAGAGGAGGGCGCCGTCCACGATTTTCAAATACCGGAAGCTGACGTCCGGAACGGTGCTTTTGTTCTCGTTCAAGAGCTGATCCACCTCCACGTAAAGAGTCGGATTGGTCAAGGACAGGCGGTGGACAGTCTTGTAAAACAAGGCGAGAGGTGTGATCACTATCTGCGCGCGTTCTGCCCACAAGACGCGTTTGCCGTCTTTGAAAACAGACACTCCATTTGCATTTAGACGCAGCAGCGGATCGAGCCGCAACTCGCCATCAATCTTATAGCCGCTATGCGTCGCGAGTTTTCCTATGAGCCACTCTTGGAACCGGGCGGAATTAACCGTCAAAAGCAGCGCCGCATAACCCATTACGAGTAGCCCCAGAAGAACAAGAGTTGCTCTGACCGCAGCACGTCGCAAAACCATCATGCGTCAACGATACCTATTGAACGTTGGACGAGCAATGAAAGCCAAAGTTGCGCCCCGCGGCTGATTGAATACCCGTTCTGGTTGTCCGAACGTTCAAACCGTCAATCGGATAAGTCGCAGGACCCCATAGGACAGTCGTCTGTCGCGGCCGGACTGCTCTTTCCCTAGCAGCGGAAAGGTTTGACTTATCGAATAACGCTGCAATAGAGTCACGGCTGATTAGAGCCCGTTAACTTAGGTGGGAATCCAACGACTAGAGGTGATGTATGTTGAAAGAGTTTAAGGAATTTGCGATGCGCGGCAACGTTCTCGATCTAGCCATCGCGGTGGTCATCGGCGCAGCCTTCGGAAGAATCGTCACCTCGTTTGTGGAAGATATTCTGATGCCGCCCATTGGCGTATTGCTCGGCAGAGTGGATTTCTCCAATTTGTTTATCAATCTTTCGTCGGCCGACTTTCCCAGCGTAGCCGCGGCCAAAGCCGCAGGTGCGGCCACATTGAACTACGGGATGTTTTTCAATCAGGTCATCAATTTTCTCATTGTCGCGTTCGCGATTTTTCTTCTGGTGAAGCAAATCAACCGGCTGCAAAGACCCGGCCCCGCGCCGGCTGCGACGACTAAAGAGTGCCCGCAGTGTCTCTCGGCGATTCCTCTGAAGGCGACGCGCTGCGCATTCTGCACGTCGGAGTTGAAATAGTACTCACGTTTTTCGAGTTGATGCTGACGGCCCGTTGCTGATCTTTCTGGAGACCAGCGCGATGGCTAAACGAGGGCACCCCGCGCCGATATCAGCAGTGATGGCTCGAAAACTAATGTAGCAACAAGGAATTAGCTGGTA
The DNA here is from genome assembly GCA_036258955.1 of Binatia bacterium. Classification (GTDB taxonomy): domain Bacteria; phylum Desulfobacterota; class Binatia; order UBA9968; family UBA9968; genus DATACQ01. The sequence goes on along the minus strand of DATACQ010000810.1, from coordinate 424 downwards.
AGTGCGTCGTGCGCTAGTGAAATTTTTACTTGACAACAACTACCGCTTCAATTACTTTAGGCCAAAATTTCGGCTCACTGGAGGAGGAGAGATGCGGAAAAATAAGTATCTAACGCTTGCCGCTGCGGGGCTATTCTTGTCCGGCTGTGCGGGTATGACGAAGCAACAAGCGGCGCTCGTAGGCGCTTCCGTTTGCGGCGTCATGGGCGGCGGCGCAGGTGCTGCCGCTGCGCATCAGGGGATTAATGGCAGGCATCGTAATGAAGCCGCTGGAGCGGCCATTGGCGCGGTCACCGGTGCACTGATTTGCGGTGGCCTTGCATATTTGATGACGGAGGACCCCAAGCCGGCTCCGAAGCCGGCGCCACCGCCGCCACCTCCACCTCCACCGCCGCCGCCGAAAAAGGAGCCGCCACCTCCTCCG
>DATACQ010000809.1:0-2307 GCA_036258955.1 Binatia bacterium | reverse complement strand
GCCGGCTGGAATACTTTTCCTAACCATCCGCCAGCCGGTGAAGAGATGGCTCGATGAGAACTGTGAAGCGTTTTTGATCCGCCGGTTTTTATTGGTCTTCGTATGTGAGATCTCGCTCAGGGTAACGGCAGCCCAGCGCTTAAGGCCGATGCGAGCAATCCAGGCTTTAGGCGCGCGGATTGCGCGCAAGTACTTGGTTAGTGTGGTGCCGGAGCCGACAAGTTCAGCGAACGTGATGATGCGATGGCTAGCCGTTCCGGGTGCTCGACGAGATCGGTGGCGTCACTGAAAACCCCGATCAGGAGCTTCGCGGGAAAGAGGCCGAGGTTTTGAATGTACTGAACGCTCTTGCATCACAGATATAAAGCGGGGCGGAACGGGTCATGGGAGCAGGTTGCCGCTCACCTCTTTCCACGCGAGCTAAAATAATTATCGAGGCCCCACCTGACGGCGCCGCGGCTGGCGATAAAAAGGAACGTGAAGCAGTAAAAAACCGCGCGCTCGCCGGTGTTCAATATCGGCCAAAAACCCTTGGGAAAATGATTCTGAAAATAAGCGACGGCCATCTCGCCGCTGACGATGAAGGCCGCGTAGCCGGTGAACAGCCCAATCGCGACCAGGACGCCGCCGAAAAATTCGATTACCCCGGCGAACCAGTACTGCGCAGGAAACTGTGCCACCGCTCCGGCCCCGTCCAGGCCACCAAAGACGCCGAACAATTTTCTCGCCCCATTGCAGGAAAACACCAATCCCACGAAAATCCGCATCAGGGCATAGAGATGGTTCGAGTACCGCCCGAGAAATATCTCCATGAGCATCTCCTCATGAGGTTATTAGTCCGGGCTATGGTGCTTTAAGATGATTCTTGTTTATTGCTAATTCAGGTCAATGGCAAAGGACACTCATTGTGTGGCGACTTTGAGGGCATTGCCAGCCCACGCGGGTTGCAAAATCCGCGTTGAAGGGCGATGTAGGTTGCTGGCATCACAGGTAATCTCATAATGCAAGAGTCGGCCGATCGGCCGCCTTGGGACTGAGTTGAGCTTGAGCCTTCGTACGGAGGGCGCACTATGAAAGAAAAGAATAGGTTCCTCTGTCTTGCGTCCCGAGTGCTCGCCATTCTCCTTTTAGCAGTGGGGATCCAAACTCCCCGAGCAAATGCCGCTCAAGAGAAAGATTCGCTGGCTGGGAAGACGCTTCGCATAATTGTTCCCTATGCGCCCGGTGGTGCCTTTGATCGCCTCGCGAGGTTTGTCGGCTTGCGGATCGGCGACCATATTCCCGGTAACCCCAGCGTCGTCGTGCAAAATATGACAGGCGGCGGTGGCGCGATTGCAACGAACTATCTCTACAACGTGGCTCCCAAGGACGGCACGGCGATGGCCATCCTGAATCCGACGCTCATTTTGCCGCAACTGATCGGGCAAAAGGAAATGCGCTTCGATATGGGGAAGTTTAACTGGGTCGGAAGCCTCCAACGCGTCAATGTCGCCTGTATGGCCCGGAAGGAAGCCGTAATCAAGCACCTTCCCGACATTTTGGGATCGGACAAACAACAGCTTCTCTTTGGGGCTACCGAGGCTGGAGCCTCGAACTTTATATGGCCCGTGTTCCTGAAAGATCTCGGTGCATCGATAGGGCTTGTTACGGGCTACGCCGGCGCTGCTCCCATTTACCTCGCTCTTCAACGAGGCGAGGTGCAGGGGGTATGCTCCACCTGGGATGCGATGCGGATTACCGCTCAATCGCTGCATCGGATAGGAGCCGAAGATAGGGAGAAGGCCATTGCCACTGTTTTCGTTCAGACTGGGAATGACCCCGCCGAAGATCTGCCAAGCGTGCCTCTCCTTAAGGGATTTCTAAAAACAGAACGTCAAAGAGTGTTAGCCGCGACCCTCAGCGCGCCGGACGAGGTTATGCGCGCTTTTGCCCTACCGCCCGGCGTCCCCACACAGCGCGTAGGCACCCTACGCCAAGCGTTCCAGAAGGTGCTGGAGGACGCACAGCTGAAAGAGATGACCAAGAAGTCAGGCGATGAATTGGCGCCGTCGTCCGGGGAACATGTCGAGAAGGTGTTGCGAAAGGTGATAACCGATACTCCAAAAGAATCGATCGCGGAGATCAAGCGCGTGTTTGGCGGGTAAACAAGAAATCAGTTAAGAGGCCGGTTATCGGACAGCCTCGTCGCCGGTTTCGCCGTCGGCTGCGTGTGCACGGAGCTGTTTTCCTAGTCTCAGAAAGCGCGGCAATTTATTAGTTGCGGACAACGATAAGGTGTAGCAGCAGTGGCAATCAATCATTCGGTGC
>DATACQ010000808.1:0-1653 GCA_036258955.1 Binatia bacterium | reverse complement strand
CATTGATCATGTGCGAGAGATCAGTGGCATGGCTGGAGATTTTCTCTAGTGCATATTCCTGCTCCGCATTGAGCGCGCCGAACGTTTTCTCTTTGGTCACTTCAGCATAACCTTTAATGACGTTCAGAGGCGTTCGCAATTCATGAGACATCACGCCCAAGAACTCATCCTTGGCTCTGTTTGCCGTTTTCAGCTCGAGCGTCTTTTCCTTCAATTTCGAATATAGATTCGCGTTACCAACCGCGATTCCAAGATGGTAGGCAATCGCGTGGATCAACTGGCGATGGCTTTCCGAAAAACGATAAGGTTGGCGCTTTAAGAAGTTGATGACGCCGACTCCCGAGCCTCTAATTTTCAACGGAATGATGAACGAGCTGCGAAACCCCGCTTTGAACATGATCCGATTGGGGGCGGTTTGTTGGTAGTCCGGATCCGTTTCCATATCTTCGACGAAGCTCGGTTCGCCCGTCTCGAAGGCCCTGCCGATTCGGGTTTGGCCCGCTTGATATTTCTCCACCACGTGAATATCGGGGGGAAAGCCCTCGGCGGCCGCGAGGTGAAGTTCTTGCGCATCTCCTTGCCACAGGTAAATACGAGCAGCATCAAAGCCGAAAATCTCGAGAACTTTTTCCATCGTGGTTCTCAAGACGATATCAATGTCCAAGGATTCGCCGGCCAGGGCGGCGATCGAGTAGAGCGAAGCAAGCTCCTCCGCTTTCACCGCGGTCTCCTGGTACAGACTCGAATTCTCCACCGCGATACCGATCTGGTTAGTCATCGATTCGAGCAGTCTCACCTCGTTGGCTTTGAGCTTGCGCGGATGTTCGCCCACGCACGCTATCGTGCCCCAGGTCTTGAGCTTTGTTTTGATCGGCAGAAAAGCAGCGAATCGCATGCCGGCCCTGATGACACTGCGGCTCTGGCTTAGTTCGGCGTAGTGGGGATCCCGTGAAGCGTCTTCGACAATGAACGATGCGCCGCTTTCAGTGACCTTGGCAACCACACCCTGGGCGCGCCTGAACGAACGTAAGTAGTGCTGGAACTCGGGCTGCGCTTCATAGGCCGCTCTGATTTCTAGATTTTCCATGTTGCGGTCGAATAAGAACACGCGGATCGCCGCAAATCTGAAAATCTCGGTCATCTTTTTTATGGCTTGCTGGAGGATCACGTCCAAATCGAGGGACTGGGTAGCCGCCAACGTCAACGCGTGGAGCGCGGCAATTTCGCTGGCGCTGCGTTTTGTCTCGTCGTAGAGCTGGGCATTGTGGATCGCGATGGCGAGTTGTCCGGAAAGGGTGACGAGAAAATCCTTTTCTTCACCGTCGAATACATGCTCTTTCTTGGTATAGAAAGCGATAATTCCGAGGAGATCGCCTTTGGCAATCAGCGGTACGCCAAGATAGGATACCAGCCCGAACTCTTGTACAAAGCGGTGGGCGCCGGCCTCCGCATTATTTTGAATGTTTACCACGGCAATAGGCAACCTGCGCTCTACAACCTCTTTGGCCAGTCCGTGTAAAGTCCTGTGATCGCCGGCGCGCCAATAGCCCTCATCAATATTTCTGCAGGCAACCGGCGCAAATTCACCCGTCTCTTTATCGATCAGCCTGATCGTGGTAACCGCGTTGGGCAGCATGAGATCGATTTTGTCGA
>DATACQ010000807.1:0-2119 GCA_036258955.1 Binatia bacterium | reverse complement strand
GCAATATCCGGGTCGACGTTCTTGACCGCTGTATCGAGCAGATTGCCGACTTCGGCTGGTCAGTGGACCTGCACATCGACATGAAGAACTTGCTCGAGCACGAGAAGCGCATACGGGCCATGCCGGTGCCGGTCGTCATCGATCACATTGCGCGTGTGCAACCGGCACAAGGTCCTTCGCAACCCGGATTTCGCTTGCTACTCGAGCTTTTAAAGCTAAGTCACGTCTGGGTGAAAGTTAGCGGCGCCGACAAGATCTGCGAAACGACGGTCCATGAGTATTTCGGGCTGCCCTTCATCGAAGTCATTCCCTACGCGCAAGCGGTCATCGCTGTCGCGCCGGAACGAATCATCTGGGGCACCGACTGGCCCCACTCCAATAATTTCAGCCCCGGGCAGACACCCAATGACGGCGACTTGATCGATCTGCTGGCGGAGTTTGCGCCCGACGAGGGAATTCGGAAGAAAATCCTCGTGGATAATCCGGCACGGCTCTATGGATTCGTTTGAGGCTTTGGGTCACATGTCGCAATTGAGCCGAATGGCGGTCCTACTCAGAAATCCCCGATGTTCTTGTCTGTGTTCGGGCTCGCGCTCGTGAACTTTTGGGGTCGGGAGCACAACATGCAACCAGCGCGGCTCGGAAGTATCTAAGAGATGGATGAAGAAGGATGAAACCGGCTGGAATATTTCTTGGACTGTTTTTACCGCTGCTGCTAAGGCTGTCGCAAGTTGAACCGGCAGATCGAATACGCATCGCTGTTTCCAATCCCAACATGCCCAACCTCACAGTCGCCGCGGCCCAGTATAGAGGATTCTTCAAGGAAGAAGATATTGAGGCGGAAATCATCCGCATGAATCCGAACGTCGCGATCACGGCATTGTCCACTGGTGACGTCGATTACTGCCAGTTATTTGGCGCTGTGGTGGGCGGCGCCATCGCCGGGCTGCCGGTGCGCATCGTCGCGGGTTATCTCGACAACTGGCCCATGACTCTCATCGCTCAGCCCGAAATCAAGTCGCTCAAAGAACTCCAAGGCAAGACGCTGGGCATCAGCAGCTTCGGCGCAACTCCCGATGTCGCAGCGCGCCTGATGCTCAAGCAAGCCGGGATCGATCCGGAGAAAGAAATCAAGATACTAGCGCTGGGCTCCGATGCCGCTCGGCTCACCGCTCTGAAGCAGCGTGTCGTCGATCTCATCGTGATATCCCCTCCGGCGGATGCGCAGATGGAAAAGCAGGGTTACAAAATCCTCGCGCGCGCTTACGAGCTGTTTAGTTTCCCATATCTTGGACTGGGCACGCATCTGAAAAAGATCAAAGAAAAACCCGAGGAAATTCGTCGCGTGATCAAGGCAACGATACGCGCGAACAGGTTTATTCGCGGTAACCGGGAAGAGGCGGTGCGAATCCTGATCAACTGGGGCAAAGTCGAACGCGAGTTTGCTTATGCCTCCTACGATGCCTTGCGTAATCTCTTCAATGCCGATGGCGCCGTGCCGGAAGACGGCTTGAAGCTGGTTATCGAACAGACACGGCGCAGCGCAAAAGTCACACGCGAAGTAGCACCAAATGAAGTTGCAGACCTGAGTTTTCTACGTGCCACGCAGGCGGAATTGGGGATCAAGGGGCGGTAAGCGCGATCCGCGGAGGTCCAAAGAAAGTGGATGTGCTCGCCTACGAATGCGTTGCAGCTGTTGGAGAAATCATAGAGAATGATTCCAGCGTAGCGCTTTTCTCAACTCGAGCCACTTTGCAAGGAGACGGAAGTTATGCCGCTGTCCTATGATGACCTGATCGAACCAACCATCGTAAAGCAAGTCTCAAAGAGCGTCGCCTACTGCCGGTGCACTCGCACCAAAAATCCGCCTTTTTGCGACGGCTCACATGCGGGGACAAACATACAGCCGCATGTTCTGGAATTCGAGGAACCCACTACCATCGCAATTTGCCGCTGCTGGCGATCAAAGGATCACCCCTATTGCGACGGCACCCACGGGCGACTCGTCAAACCCAAAGAAAGACCCCCGAGAAACCACGGCTGAAACAGCAAAGCGCCAAGAGCTAAACGCAACCCGTTGTACCTTACTCAGGGCTTTGCGAGTTAGCCGACGCGCAGC
>DATACQ010000806.1:0-2630 GCA_036258955.1 Binatia bacterium | reverse complement strand
AAACAATGCCAACGCCGCGAGAGCCGCGACCGTCCGAACGTGATTCCAGTGCGTCCAGCTGATCATATAGTGCGTCCATACGCGGGTACCCTTGCCACTGTTCGGCTCCGCAGCCTTCAGCGCCTTGTTTAACGGCACATTAAACGCGATCGTCACCATAAAGACGCCGATCAGATAGAGAAGACTGCCGGCAAACAGATAGATCACCGAGGCTTCATCCCAGCTGAAGAACGAAGCGATCGCCAAAACGGCGCAAGCCGCGGCTGTTCCAAAGAAAGCGATCATGAATCCCGAACTCAGAACGGCGACGACATTGATGGATTGCATGGCGGCAATACCCTCGCCGGCGGGAAGGCGAGAGAGGGCCTTCATCACGAAGGTGGAAAAAGCAAAGAAGACGCCGGCCATCAAACCAGAACCCAACGCTGACAAGAAAGTCAAGACGACGAGCAAGCTGTCGATCATTATCTAACCTCAAGACCCCGCTTGCGACGGCGTTCCGATTGTGATGGGCAAGCTGTCCATGCTATGTAGTCGCTTGGGGAGGCCCCGATTCGACAGAACGGCCAGCCATCTTAATCCGCTTGTGGCTTCAATAAACAGCGCCTTGGCTCAAGGACGAAACGCACTTTCCAGAAGCGGCGAGCACTCACTTTGTCTTACGCTAGCAGCTTAAGTAAAGCTCCATCGAGAATGCGCGATGCCCTACATGAAATTGCCATCCAAAAACCAGATCGTCCTGCGCAAAGAACCCCCGTAAGTCATCCAGGTGAAAGGAGGGGATGAGTTGTTAATGATCGTCAAGGGACAGACCACAATTGTCCAACCAGCGCGCACTTCCCTATATGCCCGTTCGGCGGAGAAGCGCTCGGCCTCACCCCGGCCGAACTGACGTCGGCAGTCGCCCAAGCCGCCGTTACAATGCATGCGGAATACATAGTTCTTCTCTCAATATTTTCGCTTGTCACCGTGACTCGCGGTTAACTCCCGGATCGGCCGCACCTCGATGCTGCCGATGCGCGCCGGCGGAATCTTCGCTGCCACCTGAATGGCCTCGTTCAAATCTCTTGCCTCGATTAAGTAGAACCCGGCCAGCTGCTCCTTGGTTTCGGCGAATGGCCCGTCGGTAATGGCTAGCTTGCCGTTGCGGACTCGTACAGTCGTGGCGGTCTCAACCGGTTGTAGGGCCTCCGAGGCCAGACACAAACCGCGCTTGCGAAGCGCCTCGTCGTAGGCGATGCACTCGTCGTCGTTCAAGGCATCCGGATCGCTCGGGTTTACTGCGGCGAGCTTTTTCTCTTCTACGTAGACCAGGCATAGATACTTCATGGTTATCTCCAACTTGTGGAAGGTGTTGTCACGAGATAGTCGTTCAGCGCAGACCAAGATCGACAATGCGTCCGCTCAAGGCGATAGTTCCGCTTGCGCGCGGCAGTCCAATGGACAAAGACTCGTCTCAAGCCGCGGCGGACGCGCTGGACATCACGAAAGCACACGGCCCGCAAAGCTCTGCCGCAATGATTTGAGCCGAAACCGAAGTGCGTGCTCAATATCGATCGCACGAGCGACGATCCTCAGCTGTGGGAACGGAAGACCACCAGTCCGCATCCAATGCTATGAAGAACCGACAATATATTAATGGCCGCCCGTTCCAATCCATGCACACCCACTTCCGCCGCCCATGACCAGCTCGTGGAGGCCATCGCCGGCGCGGATCATGTCGCATTCGAGGCGCTGATGCGCCGTTATAACAGTAAACTGTTTCGTGTCGCCCGCGCTATTCTCAAGGACGACGCTGAAGCAGAAGACGTGCTCCAAGATGCCTACCTCGACGCGTATCGTCACATCCGCGATTTCAAAGGCGGCGCGCAGGTCAGCACTTGGCTTACGCGCATCGTCATCAATCAGGCGCTCATGCGCTTGCGCAGGCACAAACGCGATCGTGTCGTGGAGTCCTTCGGTGATCATCTCTTGGCCGAGCCCGACGACTCAGAGGGGAACATGCCGGATGAATTCACCGAATCGCCACCGAGCGCCACGCTGCGCGCCGAGATCCGCCGCATGCTCGAGCACAGGATCGACGAGCTGCCCATGGCCTTTCGCACGGTGTTCGTCATGCGCGAAGTCGAGGACATGACGGTGCAGGAAACCGCCGAGTGTCTATCCATCCCCGCCGCGACGGTGCGCTCCCGGTTGTTCCGGGCACGGGCCCTGCTGCGCGAGGCGTTGGCGCGCGACATTGAAGGTGTGATGCTCGACGTGTTCGACTTTGCCGGTGAGCGCTGCGATCGCGTGATAGCTGGCGTGCTGGCGCGCTTGCCTGCCTGAACCATTGCTCCAGAGCGCGCGGGAACGCGAGAGCTCGCCAGCGCATCAAATCTGCACCCCATCGGCCCGCCGACTTAACTTAAGGAGTTATATATGAAAGTGTCAGCCATGATCACCCTTGCAGGGTCCCTGATATTGGCAGTCGTAGGCCTGTCAGCTGTAGCCACATCAGCCCAAGGCCCCAATGATGCGCAGATCGCTGCCATTGTCGTCGCCGCCAACCAAGTCGATATTGTCGCCGCCAAGCTAGCCAAATCCAAATCCTCGAACCCCGACATCAAGGATTTCGCACAGCTCATGAT
>DATACQ010000805.1:0-2628 GCA_036258955.1 Binatia bacterium | reverse complement strand
AACCGGTGGCAGGCGAGGAGCTTGCCGCGCTGGCAAGAGAAGTGATCGCTCAACCGCCGGAAGTGATTCAGCGCTTGAAAAAACTTTTGGGAGAATGAATGAGTCTTTTTTAAACATGTTCCCCTTTCCGCCTGAAGGAGGTTTTATGGCGGCTAAATATCGCGCGGACCACATCGGCAGTTTGCTTCGGCCCTCGGAGCTTCTTCAAGCTCGCAGCGGCAACACCCGCGGCGAGGAGCTGCGCGCTCTCGAGGACAAACACATCCTGCGTGCGATCGAGCGTCAAAGGGATCTGGGCTTTAAGGTCTTTACCGACGGCGAATTGCGCCGCGTCAACTTCATGAGCGACTTCAACGATGCCGTGGAAGGCATCGATGAAAGTGATAACCTGCTGCGCAGCTGGCAGGCGAGCGCTGCGGCCTCAGGAACGCAGCCATCGCGGGTGCCCGGAATAGTCGTCGGTAAGATCAAACAGAAGCGCCGCATGACCCAGCATGAGTTGTTTTTCCTAAAAGCGCATAGCCCAGGCGACATCAAGATCACGCTTCCCACCGCCAACCAATTTCCAGCGATCTATTACAAGAAAGGAATCAGCGAACGTGTATATGCCAGCCATTCGGAGCTGCTCTGGGACATCGTGCCGATCATCAAAACGGAGATTCAGGCGCTGGTGAGCGAAGGCGCTCACTATGTGCAGATCGATGCGCCCCGCTACAGCTATTACATCGATCCCAAATGGCGCAAGTATATCCAAAACGAATTGAAGCTGGATCCCGACGCAGCGCTGGATGAAGCGATTCGCGCCGATAACGCTTGTCTACAGGGCGCGCAGCGCGAAGGCGTGACTCTCGCGATTCATCTTTGTCGCGGCAACAATCGCAGCCAGTGGTATGCCGAAGGCGGCTATGACGCCATCGCCGAAAAGCTTTTCGGGCAACTCAACGTCGATGCATTTCTCCTCGAGTACGAGTCGGAACGCGCCGGGACGTTCGAGCCTTTGCGCTTCGTGCCGCGCGGCAAGACCGTGGTTCTTGGTCTCGTGAGCAGCAAACTGCCGGAGCTCGAATCCGTCGAGCAACTCCAGCGCCGCATCGACGAAGCCGGCAAGCACGTGCCGCTGGAGAATCTGGCGCTGAGCCCCCAGTGCGGTTTCGCCTCGACCATGGAAGGTAACCTGCTCAGCGAAGAGCGGCAATGGCAAAAGCTCCAACGAGTGGTCGATACGGCACGCAAAGTATGGGGAACGGTTTAGCTCTAACGGTGTATGAAATGCGGCAGCGACCGGCGTGTTGAAGCCGAAAAAGGAGGCATGATGAAACGTCTCATCGGCAGGGCGTTGTCTGTAATGCTTGCAATTTTGGTTTTCGGCTCTGACGGCACGAGCCAAACGATCAAAGTCGGCGCCGTCGTGCCTCTCACCGGGCGCTACGCGGCGCTCGGTGGGCAGGTCAAAACGGGCTATGAGCTCGCCGTGAAACATATTAACGCAGCCGGAGGCGTGGCGGTTGAGGGCAAGAAGCTGTCGATCGAGTTGACCATGCTGGATGACGAGTCGGATCCCACCAAGACCGTCGCGCGCTTAGAAACCCTGGCGACAGAAGGCGTTGTGGCCTATCTCGGCGGCGCCGGTTCGGACTTGCATGCCGCTGCCTCATCGATTGCGGATAAGAACAAAACCCCTTACCTGGGTGTTGCCTTCGCCTTTAACGGCATTCATCAACAGGGCTTGCGTTATCTTTTCTCGCCTTTCCCCAAATCACCCGACCTGACGAGGGAGACGTTCGTATTTCTCGATGCGACGATCCCGAGCGCGCAAAGACCTCGTAGAGTCGCGCTGCTGCTCGAACGAACTGACTGGGGCAAGGAAATGGGATCACTCTGGCAAAGCGCGGCCAAAAAGCACGGCTATCAGATCGTCGCTAGCGGCGAATATGCCCCCGGGGCCAAGGATTTTTCCGATCTCATCTTAAAAGCCAAGGCGGCGGCTGCTGAAGCGGTGCTCGCGCTGCCATCCCCTCCCGATGGTATGACCATTGTCAAGCAGATGAAGGAACTGGACTTTAACAGTAAGCTCAATCTTTTCATCCGCGCTGCTGACCCCCCGGTGTGGTCGAAAAATCTCAGCAAGGACGGCGATTATGTGCTGCTATCGCCGGGTTGGCACTTCGCCGCGCGCTATCCGAAAGTCAAGGAGCTCAACGACGAGCATCAAAAACTTTTCAAGCGGCCGGCCGACCCGCTGGTGGGGCCTGCCTATGCCTGCCTGGAGATTCTCGCCGACGCGCTGGCTCGCGCCAAAATATTGGAGCGCGAGAAGCTTCGCGACGCGATCGCCGCCACCAATATGACAACCGTCGTCGGACCCGTACGCTTCCGATCGGACGGCACCGGCGAAGTCAAAGTGTTTTTCCAGCAATGGCTTAAAGGCAAGCAGGAACTGGTCTGGCCGAAGGAGTTCGCCACCGCCACGTTTGGCTATCCGGCGCCGCCGTTCAGCCAACGATAGCAGCCTGCATCGTCTTGGGTATTTCATCGCTAGAGCCGCCAAGAGAAATCGAAACTCACGGCGCGACAAAAACTCGAACAAATCAAAAGCTGAAAAAATACAAATCAAATATTCCGGACGCG
>DATACQ010000804.1:0-4270 GCA_036258955.1 Binatia bacterium | reverse complement strand
GATTGATCGAGGGACTCTACATGGCCGAGCCGTATTCGAGCGGCAAACCATCCATGTTCACGATATGGGGGTCGAAGCCGAAAAGGAATTCCCCGAGTCTGCAGCTCGGCTTAGCGGTGTTCGAACAGCCCTGGCAACTCCGCTCATGCGCGAAGGAAGCCCCGTTGGCGTGATCCATATTCCCCGCACGGAAGTTCGGCCTTTTACGGATAAGCAGATCGCCCTTCTAAAAACCTTTGCCGATCAGGCCGTGATCGCAATTGAGAACGTGCGGTTGTTCAAAGAACTGCAGGCACGCAACGCGGAATTGCGTGAGGCGCTCGAGCATCAGACGGCAACGTCGGAAGTCCTCGGCATCATCAGCCGCTCGCCCACCGACGTACAGCCGGTCCTCGATGCCATCGTTGAGAGCGCGGCGCGGGTTTGTGGAGTTGATGACGTCGTGCTGCGTTTATGCGATGCGGACGGCTTGCTTGTGCGGGCTCATTTTGGTTCCGTTCCCATAGCGCACGGTCGCGAACAAATCAGTATTGATGAATTACACCACCGCTGGATAGCCGAGCACGGCACACTTCACATTCCCGATGTCCGCGCCCATAGGGCTGAGTTTCCCACGCTAGGCGCGAGCGCAGAGGCGCGTTCGCGCACGTTTCTGATCGTTCCTCTTCGTCAGAGAGGAGAGTTCATCGGAACCCTGAACGCCCGTCGAACAGAGGTTCTTCCTTTTACTCCGACGCAGATCAAGCTTCTTGAAACCTTCGCCAACCAAGCGGTCATCGCAATCGAGAACGTGCGGCTGTTCAACGAACTCGAAACGCGCAACCGCGATCTCACCGAGGCGCTGGAGCAGCAAACGGCAACCAGCAACATTTTAGAAGTAATCGCCAGCTCACCAACCGACATCCAACCGGTCTTGGAGGCCATTGCGGAGAGCGCGACGCGGCTATGCGAGGCTACCGATGCCCACATCAGTCATGTCGACGGCGACATTCTTCGGTTCAACGCTCACACAAGTGATGCTTCCCTGCAGCGGGAAGTCGGTATTACCCGCAACCATATCGCCGGTCAGGCAATACTCGACCGGCGAACTATCCACATCCATGATCTTGCCGCGGAACCGGAGGACAGGTATGGAGCGGCCCGCTGGAGAAGTCTCGGGTTCCGCAGCGTACTGGTGGCGCCGTTGCTCCGCGAAGCGGCGGCGATCGGCACGATCACGATTCGTCGGAAGGAAGTACGTCCGTTCACCGAGAAGCAGATCGCACTGTTGGAGACGTTTGCGAATCAAGCCGTCATTGCAATAGAAAATACCCGGCTGTTCAAAGAACTTCAGGAGCGTAATGCCGAATTACGGGAGGCGCTTGACCATCAGACGGCGACTTCCGAGGTCCTCAGCATCATAAGTCGCTCCCCCACGGACGTGCAGCCAGTACTCGATGCGATTGTCCAGAGCGCGGCAAAGGTTTGCGGGATCGATGATGTAGTTCTTCACATTCAGGAAGGGGATCGTCTCATTTCGCGGGCCCATTTTGGTCCCATACCTGTGCCAAGCAGCCGAGCCGAGATTAGCATGAATGATTTGCAATTCCGTTGGATGCGCGAGCACGGTACGCTGCATATTCCCGACGTAAGAGAGCGGAGCGATTTCGAGGTAATAAATATCAGTGGCTGGCTCAGCTTCTTGGCCGTTCCTCTACACCAGCGAGGCGAACTCATCGGTGGAATGACGGCACGTCGTATTGACGTGCGCCCCTTCAGCCCCACCCAGATTAAGCTGCTCGAGACTTACGCCGATCAGGCGATCATTGCCATCGAAAACGTTCGATTGTTCAACGAACTCAAGGAAGCGTTAGAGCAGCAAACAGCGACCAGTGAGATCCTGAGCGTCATCGCCAGCTCGCCGACCGACATCCAACCTGTCCTTGACGCGATCGCCCAGAGCGCGGCTCGGGTGTGCGGATCCGACGACGCGACGATTCGCCTTGTTGAAGGCGAGGCGATGATAATGGCGGCGCATTTCGGAGCCATACCTATGACTGGGCCGGGGCGAAGAAACTTAGGATCGCGCTCGGTCGGCAATGAGGCGTTGCTCCAGCGCAAGACGATTCACATCCCAGATCTTCAGGCGTTGGCAGAGAAATTTCCGGACAGCTGGCATTTAGGAAGGGATATTCGGACGTTTCTTGTGACTCCGTTGCTCCGAGAGGGGACTGCCATCGGCGTGATCGCCATCCGTCGCAAAGAGGTCAAGCCTTTTACTGACAAGCAAGTGGCGTTGCTGGAAACTTTTGCGTCCCAGGCGGTGATCGCCATTGAGAACGTGCGATTGTTCAAAGAACTGCAGGAACGCAACCGAGATCTTACTGAAGCATTGGACCAGCAGACCGCGACTAGCGAAGTTTTGAAAGTCATCAGTCGCTCGACTTTCGATCTGCAGCCGGTTCTCGATACGCTCATCGAGAACGCCACCCGCCTTTGCGGCGCGAATCATGGAACGATGCACAGAATTGAAGGGGATGTTTTGCCGCTTGCGGCATCCTACGGCCACTCTCCCGAGCTGAAGAGCTTCCTAGCAGAGAATCCGGCGCGAGCCAGTCAGGAAACAATATCGGGTAGGGTGGTGCTTGAGCGGCGACCTATTCAGATTGCCGATCTCCAAGCCGAGCCCGGTTATCAATACGGGGCGAAGTTCTTGGGCCCCAGAACGTGTCTTGGCGTTCCTCTGCTCAGAGAAGGCATTCCCATCGGCGTAATCATTATCTTTAGAACCGAGGTCAAGCCATTCACGGATAAACAGCTCGAATTGGTCACCACCTTCGCCGACCAGGCCGTCATCGCCATCGAGAACGTCCGGTTGCTTCAGCAACTGCAGGACCGGACCCGCGAGCTGCAACTTTCATTGGAGGAAGTTGGAGCTTTGAGCGAGGTAAGCCGCGCGGTCAGCTCTTCGTTGGATCTCCAGCAGGTGCTGAACACAGTAGCCGCCCATGCGGTAAATCTCTCCAAGTCCGACGGCTGCGGGGTCTTCGAGTTCAATCAGGCGCGTCAGGCCCTCGACGTCGTGGCGAGCCATAATCTCAGCGGCGAGTTTTTAACGTCGATTCAAAAAACGATGATCGATCTCGGCGCGACCACCATCGGCCAAGCCGCTGAACGCGGTCAGCCGCTCCAGGTTTCCGATATGGCGGAGGCTTACAACCATCCATACCGTGAGTTTTCGCTAAAGGCGGGATTCCGATCACTGCTCACGGTTCCGATGAAAAGCGACCGCGTAATCCGCGGGATCGTGCTGCTGCGCCGGTCACCGGGACGGTTTGATGATCGAGTCGTGAACCTACTTACCGCGCTCGCCAGCCAGTCGAAAGTCGCCATCGAAAATGCGCGGCTATTTAGTGAGATCGAGGACAAGGGCCGGCAGATCGAGGCGGCCAATCGCCACAAGTCGGAATTTCTCGCCAACATGTCGCACGAGCTGCGCACGCCGCTTAACGCGATCATCGGTTTCTCCGAGGTGCTGCTGGATCCGTCGTTAGAGGTTTCCAAGGAAGAGCAAGCGCAGTTCTTGACCGACGTCTTGAGCAGCGGGAAGCATTTACTCGGACTGATCAATGAAGTCCTCGATCTGGCGAAGATCGAAGCGGGAAAGATGGAGCTGCAAATCGAGACCAGTTTGTTGCAGGACGTTGTCGAAGCGGTCTCGAATACCATGCGGTCGCTAGCAGCGAAGAAATCGATCCATCTGAGGGTCGACAGCGACGAGCGGTTGCCGTCGTTCCCGATGGACGGCGCGCGGGTCAAGCAGGTGCTTCTGAACCTGGTCGGAAATGCAATCAAGTTCACGCCCGAGGGAGGACGAGTCTGGGTGCGGGCCGGCGTCAAGGACGGGATCGCGCGTGTCGAGGTGGGTGACACGGGTGCGGGAATTCCTGTAGAAGATCAGGAAAGGATATTTCAGGAGTTTCAGCAGGCGGGCAGCGATGTCGGGAAGCCTCAAGGGACTGGCCTAGGCCTGGCACTGGCGAAGAAGTTCATTGAGATGCATGGGGGCAGGATCTGGCTCGAAAGCGAAGTCGGCAAAGGGAGCCGGTTTTTTTTCACGCTCCCGACCGAACAATTTTAGACTTTGGATTTTAGATTTTGGATTGGGGATAAAACATATGAACTCGATACTTCCGAACTCCCGATAACAAGCCATAATCGGAACTGTTGATTTCACTAATTGCAGGATGAATGAAGAACAATTTAAGGCCCGCACAAGGCAATTGGCATT
>DATACQ010000803.1:0-3759 GCA_036258955.1 Binatia bacterium | reverse complement strand
GAGACCAGGCTCACAACCCCGATGGTGGTTCCCTTCAGTTCCTTTATTGACTTATATTTCGGGCAAGTGACCAAGGTATAAGCGGCGATCGGCACCGTGCCGCCAATGATCTTCAGAGAAGCGCCGCGCTCGACTGCGTTTATCGCCGCCGATGGATCGACAATGGCAACCTGCACGTGACCGGCGATAAGCGCCTGAATCAGAGTATCTGTTGAGCCGATCAATACAACATCGCCCTGAATTCCTTCTTCAGCAAAAAACCCCTTTTCGGTGGCGGCATAGTTAGGCAGCTGCTCGACGGTGCGCGAGACATTGCCGATTACTATCCGGTCGGCCGCGCCCGCAGATCCTAGCCATGGCCACAGAGAAATCAATCCAACGGCAAGCCAGTGAAAAGGTTTGAGCTTCATAGATTCCTCGCAAGCTAGTAAATGCAGTTATCATTTCCACCGGAGTACTGAAGCGACAAAGCCGGGTTGATGGATTGCGAGCAATACTCCAAGACTCCATCCAACACTCCATTTCAGTCGCGGATACCGTGCGACGGTTCAGTCCCGCGACGCATGGATTGTCGCAGAAATTATTCAGGGCTGCGTGTAATAGTTGGCGTAATAATAGTCCGCGATCTCTGACCCTGTCGCTTTCCAAACTTCTTCGTGCGAGCAAATATATTGGAGAGCTTTATCCAAATACTTACTGCGAAACGGTAGGCCAATGACAAACGGGTGCAGGGGAATGGTCATGACTCGGGCCTGGGTCGTGCCTTCGGCGTAAAGAACGTCGAATTGATCACAGACCATTTCGCACCAATCTTTCGGCGTATGCCCACCCTGAAACATCACCCGGATATCGTTGAGGCCCTGTTGGTATGGAATGGCAATCATGCGGCCGGATTTCACTCGCATCGCCATGGGCTGGTCGTCGAAACCCCAATCGCAAACGTACTCGAACCCTTCCGCCGCAAGATGATCGAGCGTATGCGCGCTTTCATCGCCGCCGCCGGGGCCAAGCCAGCCGCGCGGTGCCGCGCCCGTAGCTCTGGTGATAGTTTCTTTAATGTGGCGCACCACAGCGCGCTCCTCTTCGACGGGATACTGAGTCATACGCGTATTGTTGGTCACGCCATGGCCCAACCACTCCCATTTGCGCTTGTTGCCTTCTTCAATAATCGCCGGGTAATGCACGCATACATCCGAGTTCAACAGCACGGTTGCGCGTATACCATACCTGTCCAAGATTTCGGTCATCCGGAACACTCCGATGCGCGAGCCATAGTCTCGTAAAGCGTAGCCGGTCACATCCGGCAGGTGGGTGCTTGGTGCGCCGGGAATCACTTTGTCGATGTGAAAACATTCTATATTCGGCGCGACCATCAATGCGATACGCTCGCCGTTAGGCCAGCGAAATGGTTTCCGCCCGTGAATCGGAAGGTAATCGTAACGATCCGTCAGCATAGGTTACTCCCCATGGGTCAGCTTCACGGCGAGCCTATGACGAGGCGAGCAAACCGTCAACTGGAAGGTGGGCTTGGGTGCAATCTGTGCCCCCACCAATCAAAACTAAGGCGAGATGTTCTGAGCCGCAGGCGAGGAAGCACCGCACAAAGAGCCAAGTGAACGAGCAGAATTCAATACGTTTGCCCGTCAAACATGCTCTTAGCTTAGTTCACGAAAGTCTCTTTTTCGCCAACTCTGCAATGATTTCAAGGAGATTCAGAGGACGGACAGGTTTGACCAGGTGGTAATCAAAACCGGCTTCGCGGGTGCGCTGGCGGTCCTCATCGCGCCCCCAACCGGTCAGCGCGATAATGATCATCTTTTCTCCCCACGGCTGCTCGCGCATGCGCCGGCAGGCATCATAACCATTTACTTTTGGCATGCCAAGATCCAGTAACACCACGTCCGGACGAAATTTCTCGGCTACCGCGACTGCTTCTTCTCCGTCGTGCGCCAGCTGAACGGGATTTCCTTTCAATCGAAACAGCGTCCCCAGCATATCGGCGGCAGCGCGATTATCGTCAACCACCAGAACTTTCAGCGCTCCCAACGCCATCTTTGACGTCGAGCCGGAAGACCCGCCGGCTACTTCGTCAGATGACGCTTCCTGCAGGGCGGGCAAGTGAATCAGAAACTCGCTGCCTTTCTCTAGTCCTTCGCTCTTCGCTTCAACACTGCCGCCGTGCAACTCAATCAGGCGCTTTACCAGCGTCAGTCCGAGACCTAATCCACCATGCGTGCGTTCCAGTGAAACATCGAGCTGTGCAAATACCTCGAAAATATCCTGGAGCTTGTCAGGCGGCATGCCAATTCCCGTGTCTTTCACGCTAATCACAACCTGGTTGTCATGTCGCTCCGCGCGTAATCTAACAGATCCGCCGTGCTCCGTGTACTTGGCCGCGTTGTGGAGTAGGTTCGAAAGCACCTGGATGAGACGAATACGGTCGGCATAGAGCTTGATCGGACGAGACGGAAGCTCAAGCGTCAATTTTACGCCGCTTTCATCGATAATGTAGCGGGCTCTACTCACTGCGCTCTTTACGATCTGAGCGAGATCTACTTCCTCCTTGCGCAGTCTCAGCGTACCCCGGGTAACACGGCTCACGTCCAGGAGATCATCGATGAGCCGGGTCATGTGCCGCATCTGCTCGTCGATCATTTCGGCAGCGCGCTGCGACTCGGGGTTTGACAATCCGTTCATGCGCAGTATTTCCACAGCGTTGGTTACCGGAGCGAGCGGGTTGCGCAGTTCGTGCGCGAGAATTGCGAGGAACTCATCCTTGCGGCGATCCGCTTCCGCGAGCTGCGCCGCGCGCTCTTGCACTTCGGCAAGCAGCTGCTTTCGCTCGGTAACGTCCTGGATTGTGCCGACCATTCGGAGCGGCTTGCCGTCATGGTCATACTCGGCTCGCCCGACGTTTGAAACCCAGCGCACTTCATCGTCGGGTCGGACGACCCGGAACTCCGCCGATAACAGAGTCTTGTTCTCTATCGCTTGATGGGCCAGCTCCATTAAACTGCCGGCATCCTCTGGATGTAGCAACTTTGTAAACGAGTCGAAGCTTCCGCCCGAAAGTTCTTGGCCAATCACGTCATAACATTCCGGTGACCAGAACACCTCAGTACTTTCCATATCCCACTCCCATACCCCCATGCGCGAGGCGGCGAGCGCTACCTTGAGACGTTCCTCACTTGCGCGCAACGCGTCCTCCGCCCGTTTGTGCTCGGTGATATCGCGCGACACCGCCACCAACGCGTAAACATGTCCAGAGGCATCGCGCAAGGGCGCCGCGTGAGTTTCCATCCAGCGGCGCTTGCCCTTTATACCATGTATTTCAAATACCAACCTATCGCTGTTTCCGTCCAAGACTCGTTGGGTTAGTTCGCCGAAAGCGGCGCGGCATTCAGGCGCGACAAATTCGAGGATGTTTTTACCTTTAACCGCGTGCAGCGACTCGGCCTCGATCATCTTAAGTCCCGCGGCGTTCATCTCCAAGAGGGTTCCATCCGGCGCAAGCAGTTTCACGCACTCGGGTTCGGTTTCGATGATCGTTCTCAAGCGTTCTTCGCTCTGGCGCAGGGCCGTTTCCATCCCGACGCGTTTGGTTGCGGCGCTCTCTAATTCCTGCCTTACTTCGTCGAGCTCCGTGACGGGCAAGGCGGGAAGGCGCGGCATCACCCCGGCGCCCAATGCTTTAGCCCCCCCAGCTAGGGCGGTTACGGAGGAGACAATCCGGCGGCCAAAAATTGTTGCCAAGGTTAG
>DATACQ010000802.1:0-2361 GCA_036258955.1 Binatia bacterium | reverse complement strand
ATGCTGAGCAACGCGAAGCATCTCGGCTTCCAGAGAGCTCGCAGACGAGATTCTTCGGCTGCGCCTCAGAATGACACCGCGAGATGGCATAGAAACTCGATCTACTAGCCTCATGTCTGAGCAGGGTAATATACACGAGCTGTCCCCGCGTCCTTTGATGCGCATTCTCGGCGATTTTGCCAACAGCCAAATCCTGGACGCTGCTCTCGAGTACGATTTTTTTTCCCTTATCGACAAAGGGCTGAAGGGCGCAGAAGAGATCGCCCGGGCAGCCGGCACCGACCCGCGCGCGACGCGGATCGTTCTCGATAGCCTCCCGGCGTTATCGCTGGTGGAGAAACGCGCCGGGAAGTATTTTCTTACCCCTACGGCGGAGCTCTTTTTGGTCCGTGGCAAGCCGTCTTACGTCGGCGATTTCCGTCACGTGGCGCTGTCGCTTTGGGACGGGATGGCGCACCTCAAGGAATCTCTGAAAACCGGCAAGCCGTCGAGCCGCATGGATACCGTCACAGAGCTGGCAGTTTGGGAGAAACTCGTTCTTGGTATTATTGTAATTGCCGAGCCCGCCGCTAAGGCGCTGTGCGAAAAGCTACAGATCGGCACCCAACGTAAAGCTCTCAGGGTTCTCGACATCGCCGGAGGCTCGAGCATCTTTGGCATGACCATTCTCTCACGCGATCCCAGTTGCCAAATCACCCAACTCGATTGGCCCAATGTGAATGCCGTGGCTAAGAAATTAAACAAAGAGCGCGGCTTTGAAGGAAAAATCCGCTTCATTGACGGCGAACATAACTCCGCGCGCATCGAGGAGAGGTACTACGATCTGGTTCTCGCCAGCAACTTCTGTCGTTTCGAGTCGCCTCAGGGAAACCAGGCGTTATTTGCCAAAGCCTACAGGGCGCTAAACCCCGGCGGAATTTTCGTCGTTAATGACTTCGTTCCCAACGAGGAACGCACGGAACCCACGTTCGCGCTACGCTTTTCCGTTTATACCTTGACCCACACTCCCGAAGGCGAGTGCTGGAGCCTGAGTCAATATTCCGAATGGCTACGACAGGCGGGATTTTTATCCATTGAAACCCACGGTGATATTCCTAAGACCCTACCTGGCACGACGTTGATTATGGCTTCCGAGGCGTAAAGAAGCTTCTCAAGCTTGCAGCCGGATACTCCTATTCCGACGACCTCGCCCAGTGTGTAGATCCGATGAGTCAGATTCGTAGAGAGCGAACACGCTACACCGCCTCGCCCGTGGCTGGAGTGTTTTGCAATTCTTCTCGAGGATTGAGGATTACGGAGCGAGAAGATCGAGCCCAACGACAGACTGTGTGAAAACGCTTCGGAGGCCTTCGACAAAAGCCCAGGGCGAACGTATAAGTACCAGAACTTGCTGAAACGTTCTCCGTTCGTGGTGAGCTAAGTCGAATCATGAACGGAGTTTTCCCAGAATCTGACGAAGCAGGTGAGCCTTTTTCAACAGCCTGCAGGGGCTGGCATATCGCCAAGGTGAGTGCTAAACTCCGTTCCGTGTTTACCCACCGAATGAGCGACCGCAAGCTCCCTCGCTAGTTCCCTCTCTCAGGGATTACCATGCAATATTTGGCTATTTGCGAGGACGATCTCTTATTTAACTTCATGCGCAATGTCTCGGCGGATGAGGCCGATGTCCTATTCGTCGTTGAGAACTCCGGCGCGGCAAAAAAGATCAAGCGTCAAGGCGGGAAAGTTCGAGACGGCAATCTCTTGAAGGAAGAGACGTACAAGAAACTAAAGCTGCGCCACATTGACCAGGCGATCATTTTTTTGAGAGATGTCCAGAAGCAGGAGCGCTTGACCGAACTATTGCGCGGCCTGGATAAGAACATTCCGATACTTGCCCTGACGACCGATGAGGAAAGGCCGGCCGGAGACGCGCTGGTCCGTAACATTCCGTTGCAGGAAATTTTTGAGGAGTTCTGCAGTAGCGCGCTTCTGGACATGATCAACCGGAAAAAGGTCGAAAGGATCCGCTCGCTATTCGAGGACAAAGAGAAAATTCATATCCTCCTACAGCATGATCCCGACCCCGACGCTATCGGAAGCGCGCTAGCGCTACGCGAATTGCTCGGCCGAAACCGCACAACCACTCCAATCGTCACCTTCGGCGAAGTTACCCGACCTGAAAATCTCGCTATGATTCATCATCTCGACGTGCAGATCGATCAGATCGAGCCCGGTGACCTGCACAGAGACGGCGCGGGTCTGGCAATGGTGGATGTGCAGCCGCCTTATTTCACGCAGCCCTTGGGAACCGTGGACCTGGTGGTGGATCACCATCCCAAACGAGCGGCCTTCAAGGCGCATTTCACCGATCTCAGAACT